>PBPD01000069.1 GCA_002725445.1 Rickettsiales bacterium | reverse complement strand
CGCAGCCAGCACCCTGCCATGGGCAGTGCAGGCTAAAGATAAGCCCAGCAAAGAAGCCAAAGAAACCGTAGAGGCGTTGCGCTTTACGGAAGTCGAGCGCCTGCTGGACAAACAATTGCATGTGGCTCCCGGCTACGATGCCAAGGTGCTGATACGCTGGGGCGATCCATTGCGCCCGACTGGCCCCACCTTTGACCCGAAAAATCAGAGCGAGCAGAAGCAGGAACGCCAGTTCGGCTACAATAATGATTTCACCGCCTTCTTCCCGCTGCCGGCCGGCAGCCGCAATTCCGCTCACGGCCTGCTAGGCGTGAACCATGAATATACCATTCCACCGCTCATGTTCAGCGGATTGGAAATGGACTATCTGGACAGCGTGTCAGAAGAGCAAATGCGCGTAGAACAAGCAGCGCACGGTGTGAGTATCATCGAGGTCAAACGCGACAGCGAGCAGGGCTGGCACCCCGTCGACGGCACCTATGCACGCCGGGTTACGGCTACCACACCCATATTATTATCAGGCCCCGTTGCGGGTCATGAACGCGTAAAAACGCAGCTTGATCCCAGCGGCAAACGTGTCTTTGGCACCTTTGCCAATTGCGCAGGCGGTATAACGCCGTGGGGCACCTACCTGACTTGCGAAGAAAATATCGACAAATATTTTGCCCAGACGGGTGAGATCGACCCGCGCGAGCGCGACAACCATAAACGCATGGGGATTAAACCAGGCGGGCAGTGGTATAGCTGGTACAAATTTGATCGCCGCTTCAATGCCTCAAGAGAGCCCAACGAGCCCAACCGCTTTGGCTGGATTGTCGAAATCGATCCGTATAATCCGCAATTGCCTCCCGTCAAACGCACCGCGCTTGGCCGTTGCAAACATGAATGCGCGACTACTACCCTTGATCATAATAATCACGTTGTGGTCTATAGTGGCGATGACGAATATTTCCAGTATCTCTATCGCTTTGTGAGCGCCAAACCATACGATCCCGAAGCCCCCTCCTCGCATCTGCGGTTGCTCGATGAGGGAACATTATCCGTTGCCCAGTTTGACGACGAAGGCAATGTGCGCTGGCTACCATTGGTGCACGGCACGGGCAAACTAACCAGCGAGCATGGGTTTGACAGTCAGGCCGATGTGCTGATCGAGGCACGCCGCGCCTCCGAGCTGATCGGCGCCACCCCGATGGATCGCCCAGAAGACATTGCCGTCTATGAGAAAACCGGCGAAGTGTTCGTAGCCCTTACCAAAAACGGCAAACGCACCGATAGCTCTGCTGCCAACCCACGCACTGAAAACCATCACGGCCACATTGTGCGCCTCACCCCACCAAAGCATGTGAATGGCGGTATAAAACACAGCGCCGATACATTCAAATGGGATATTTTCTTACTGGCGGGTGACCCTGACGCACAGGCCCATGGCGCTAAATATGGCGGCGAGGTCAGTGACGCTGGCTGGCTGTCCTGCCCCGATAATCTGGCAATGGATCCACACGGGCGCCTTTGGATCACCACCGATGGGCAGGAAGATGCCAACGGTGCCGCCGAAGGCCTATATGCGACCCAAACACACGGGGATGCGCAAGGCGTGACCAAATGTTTCTTACGCGGCCCGCTTGGCTGCGAGGTAACCGGCCCCAACTTTACGCCAGACGGTCAAACGCTGTTTCTATCGATCCAGCATCCCGGCGAAGGCTCCACATTCGATGCGCCCGCCACACGCTGGCCTGATTTTGATGAGAGCCTGCCCCCACGCCCAGCCGTATTGGCCATCACCAAAAAAGATGACGGCAGCTTCGGCGCATAAGCTCACATTACGGCAAATGGATTTGGGTTAAAGATCACCGCGCTCCACGCGCGCAAGCAATGCGTTTTTGTCAGGTGCATAATGGTTGTCCTCCCAATAGGCTTCCAGCTCCAGCAAAATCGTGCCAATGTCTGGCCCCGCACCATGCCCCAAACCCACAATATCTTTGCCGGT
This sequence comes from Rickettsiales bacterium, assembly GCA_002725445.1. Classification (GTDB taxonomy): domain Bacteria; phylum Pseudomonadota; class Alphaproteobacteria; order Rickettsiales; family UBA3002. Next base: position 22,268 of record PBPD01000069.1, on the reverse strand, counting down.
TACCGGAAAGGTTGGAATCTCCCATTGGTCTGCCAGTGCCAACATCGCCTGCCACGCAGACGCTGCATCGGGCTGATTGGCCCAGGCCAATAATACCTGCGACACAAAGCGCGACGCACCATGGAATCGCAGCCAACGCTTTTGCGCGGCTTCATCCAATAATCCATCGGGCAAATCAGCTTCCACCAAAGCGCTAAGCCGCTCCGCATCTTTGTTCGACATCCGCCAGCGTTTCAGCACAAACGCCACCTGCTTGGCAGGCATCTCACCACAGCGCAATAGCGCAGCCAGCCGTAGCCATGGGTCATGCGCCTGCGGGTGTGGGTTAGCTTGCAATATGGCCAACGCGTCTGTTTGGCATGTGCCCGCCCACACATGCGGCTCTATCTCGGCTTGCTGCAATGCTTGAATGGCAGCCAATGGCTCTGCGCTCAGCAATAATTTACGCATTTCCTGCTGAATACGCTCCCCGGACAACTGATCCAGTTGCCCGCGGCCTGCCTGACATGCCGCCAACGCGGTTGCATCAGGCTCGCCTGTGCCATAGCCTGCAAAAAACCGGAAAAAACGTAATATGCGCAACGCATCTTCTTCGATACGCTGCTGCGCCTCACCAATGAAAATAATGCGCCCGGCCTTCGCGTCTTCTATACCGCCGAAATAGTCGGTCACTTCGCCCTGCGGTGTGCAATAGAGCGCATTCATGGTGAAATCACGACGCAAAGCATCTTCGCGCCAACTATCCGTAAAATCGACCGTGGCATGGCGGCCATCGGTTTCCACATCTTTGCGTAGCGTCGTAATCTCAATATGCTGTTTGTCGATTAATGCTGTCACTGTGCCGTGCGCCAGACCTGTCGGCAAGGCACGAATGCCCGCTTGTTGTAAAATGCGCATAATGTCGTTAGGGTGGGCAGGTGTCGCCGCATCAATATCGCCCACTGCTCGCCCCAGCAAGGCATCGCGCACCGCCCCGCCTACAAAACGAAGTGGCTGGCCTGCCTGCTCAAACGCGGCCACCAATGTTTGGGTCGCAGGTGCGTTAAGCCACGCCACATGTTCCAGCTGGGTCATTGAATGTCACCGGGCACCAGACTACCATTATACATATCCGCCGGGCGATAAGTGCCGCTGCGATTGTCTGGCTGCAACAGCCCCAACAGCAGAAAACTACCAATCGCCAGCAACAGACTGACCAGTAATGTGCTCATCAATGGCCCGTCGCCCCAGCCTGGCTTCTCTTCACCTGCCTTATTAGCACGCCGTCGCTTATAGCTCAGCCACAGCACATAAAGCAGAATCGGAATGAAGGCCGGCCATAAACGTAAAATAAGCAATTTCCACATCAGGTGATTTCCTTTTTATGATCCGGTTTGTCGGTTTTCTTCTTCGTGCGGCTGCGCCGCTGCATGCAATGCACTGCGAATCGCATCCAGTTTGGTCCAATGCACCACTTTGAAGCCAAACGCATCCTTCACATAAAACACATCCACGGCCTTTTCGCCATAGGTTTGAATATGCGCTGCCGTCACGTTTAGTCCCAAACGGTGCAAACTGCGTGTAATGTCATAGAGCAAACCCAGCCGGTCACGTGCATTCACCTCCAGCACCGTGTGGGTAGCGCTCACCTCATTGTCTATCAGCACCCGCACCGGCACATCGAATGCATCAAGCCGCGGCGAATAATGCGTAGGCGCTTGCAAGGCTGGCTCCACCTGCACCGGATCGTTTAGCGAAGACGCCAATAATTCCTGCATCTGACCAAGACGCTCTTCGTCCCTGAATGGCTGCCCTTTCAAATGCTGCACCATCAGCGACACCACATGCAAATTACCTTTCAACACAAATAATTTGGCACCGACAATGCTCGCCCCAATACGCTGCATCACCCCCGCCACATGCACCAGCGCATCAGGCTGTTCGGTCAGACAGACCGTCACATAAGTCACCCCGTTTTCTGCATCAATGGAATAATCCACGCCCATATTTTCTTCGCCGCGTCGCAGGCGGCGCACCATGTCCGCCAGCTGCACATGCTCTTCCACCGAGCGATGCAGCCAGAAACTCGTATCCTCTTCCGCCAGATATTCCGCGCACTCTTCCTCACCCCAGTCTTCCAGCTGACGGGCAAGCGACTCTTTGATGATCTCTACCTGCGCATGGTCGTGCAGATACGCTCCGCCTGTCATCACCATTTCAGCACGGGTATACAGCTCACGCAGCAGCGAGCCCTTCCAGCGATTCCAGATATTCGGCCCAACCGCGCGAATATCCGCCACCGTGATCAGCAGCAAAAGACGTAACCGCTCCAGCGACTGCACTTCTGCAATGAAATCCTCAATGGTTTTCTTATCGTCCAGATCACGCTTAAACGCCGTATCGCTGAAGACAAGATGCGCTTCTACCAGCCATGCGGCCAGCTCGGTTTCTGACTCATTCAGGCCAAACCGCGCCCCCAGCTTGCGCACAATCTGCACACCCCGATGCGCATGATCACCGCCCTGCCCTTTGGCAATATCGTGACATAACAACCCCACATAGAGCGCGCGGCGGGATTGTATTTGCTGAATCACCCGCGTGCTGAGCGGTAACTCGTCGCTCACTTTGCCCTGCTCCACCGCATGCAAAATCCCCAGCGCTACAATCACATGCTCATCAACAGTATAGATATGATACATATCATACTGCATTTGCCCCACGATCTGGCCAAACTCAGGCAGAAACTGCGCCAGCACCCCCGCCTCGTTCATACGTCGCAAGGTAACTTCCGGTCCCTTGTCCGATAACAGCATCTCCATAAACAGACGGTTTGCTTCAGGCGCATGCCGCACTTCATGGTCGATGCGCGGCAAATGGCGTGCCACCAGCTGCAGCGCTTTGGGGTGCAAATCCAGCTCATAGGCTTGCGCGGTATGAAACAGCCGCAGCATATCGATAGGCTGGGTATCAAATTGCTGCTCATCCTCCACATTCAGCCGTTCATTATCCACGATAAAGCCTTCCAGCCGCCGTGTGCGCTGCCACAAGCGCCCCAGCTGATAGAGCGGTTTACGCTTTTTCTCTTCTTCCAGCACGGCGCAAAACAGCCGTGTCAGATTGCCCACCACTTTCGCCACCTGAAAATAGCGTTTCATAAAACGCTCAACCGGTCGGTGCTCGTGGTGCGTGCGATACCCCAACTGCTCACCAATACGTTTCTGCATGTCAAAGGTCAGCCGTTCTTCAGGACGCCCCGCCAGCATGTGCAGATGCATGCGTACTGTCACCAGAAACTGCCGCGCACGGGTATAATCCCGCAGCTCGTCTTTGGTGAGTACACCGCGCTCTACCAGCTGACTCACACGCGCCACCCCATACATATATTTCGCCAGCCACTCCAACGTATGTATGTCACGCAGCGCGCCCTTACCCGATTTCACATTCGGCTCCAGCAAAAAGCGCGAGTCCCCCGCCTTGGCAATACGCTTGCGGCGCTCTTCCAGCTTGGCTTCCATAAATTGCTGCGGCTCTGCACCCTGCACTTCCTCACGAAACCGCTCGGTAAATTGCTTATACAGCGATTGGCTGCCCCATAAGCGCCGCATATCCAGCATGGCCGAGCATATGGTGGCATCATCGCGCGCCATCGGCATAGCCTCATCAGACGTACGCAACGCATGGCCCACTTTCAGCCCCAGGTCCCAGCAACCATACAAAATCTGCTGCACAAATTGCTCGATCTTCGCTTTTTGCGTGCCGGTATGAATGAATAATAAGTCGATATCCGAATAGGGAAACAACTCCTGACGCCCATAGCCACCTGTCGCAATACACAACACCTGCTTGTTGGCCAGCCCCAGCCGTGCCTGCCAGCATTCTGCCTGCACGCGTAATACTTTATCGGTAAGCTGGCTATAATGTTTGAGCGTTTGCAGTGCCTTGCCTTCGCTCTCGAACCGCTGGCGGATTGCCGCGCGCCCTGCCTCATAGGCGGGCTTCAGTTCTTCCAGCAACAATGGATAATAAGCGCTATCATCCTGCACATTCCCTGCTTTTTGCGCCACCCGCGCCTTCAACGCGTCGCTATCAAAAAAATCACTCGGATTCTTCACCGTCATTGCCTATATCTAGCCTCGTTAGCCACATCATACGAGAAAGCACGCACGTGTCCAACCCTTCCCCTACCAGCCAATCGGTTTTGCTTGGCATCATTTGCATGATGGGCAGCATGGCGTTTTTCTCGGCCATGAACGTCGCGATCCGCTTTGTCTCAGAAGACCTCCACACCACCCAGATCGTCTTCATCCGCAATATGTTCAGCGTCATGCTGCTGATGCCATGGATCGTTTATCACGGCACGGGCATCCTCAAGACAGAAAAATTATGGGGGCATTTCTGGCGTGCCACCATTGGCATCATCGGCATGCAAAGCTGGTTCTATGCCATCACACTTATGCCACTTAATCAGGCCACGGCGCTCAGCTTCACCGCCCCCATCTTCACCACTATTTTCGCCATTATCTTCCTTAATGAGCGGGCTGGATGGCGGCGATGGTCAGCCGTTATCATCGGCTTTGTTGGCACGCTCATCATTATCAATCCCGATCCGGCCGCGTTTGAAAGCGATGCCTTTGTGGTACTATTCGCCACCTCAATGTGGGCAACGGCTGGCCTGCTGGTCAAAAAGCTCACCCGCACCGAAAGCCCCACCCTCATCATTTTCTATATGGCCTTTTTCATGATGCTCTGGGCGCTACCCATGGCTATTCCATTCTGGAAAAGCATGACCATGGATCATCTCGCATTGTGCCTATGCATCGCGCTGGCTTCCACGGCGGCGCATTGGTGTCTGGTGCGCGCCTATGCCAGCGCCGATCTGGTGGTGCTCATGCCATTTGATTTCACCCGCCTCATCTTCACGGCTATTTTTGTTTATTGGGCGTTTGGCGAAATTGCGACCGTCAACACATGGATAGGCGGCGGGCTGATCGTAGCCAGCACCATCTATATCGCACACCGTGAAGCCATCACTTCACGCAAGATCACAGCGAAGCACGATTGACCAAGCGGCAATAACTGGCTATGCACTCTGCATGCACACTGAAACATCCAGTTCATCCCGCAGCTCACTTTGGGCACAACGCAGTCTGGCATGGCAGCTGATCCGCCGTGACATTGCCGAGCGCTATCGTGGCTCGCTCTTTGGCATTGTGTGGGCGTTTATCGTGCCGCTACTCATGCTCGGCATCTATACGTTTGTGTTCACCGTCGTCTTCAAGGCGCGCTGGGGCATGGAAACCTCCGATGCAGGCCTGCAAAGCTTTGCGGTCATATTATTCGCTGGCCTGATAGTACACGCCTTTTTCGCCGAAGTGCTCACCCGTTCGCCTGCCCTCATCCTCAGCAACACCAATTACGCCAAAAAAGTTATTTTCCCGCTGGGGCTGCTGCCAGTGGTGTGTGTGGCCAGCGCATTATTTCACACACTCATCAGCTATGTGATTCTCTTTGGTGCATATCTGTATGTCTATGAAACACTCCCAATCGGCGCTTTATGGCTGCCCGTTATCTGGGCACCTTTTATTCTATTTGGCCTGGGAATCAGCTGGTTTCTGGCGTCACTCGGCGTGTTTTTACGCGATATTGCACATATTATGGGACTCTTCAGCATGGCATTGCTGTTCCTCAGCCCTATATTCTACCCCGCAGAGGCATTGCCCGAGGCCTATCGCCCCTTTTTAGCCTTAAATCCACTCACCCCCATCATCGAGCAAAGCCGTGTCGTACTTTTTGAGCATAATGCCCCAAGCACGCTAATTATCGGGGCATACAGCGCTGGAGGCGCTGTTGTCGCCGCTTTGGGCTGGGCATGGTTTGCGCGCACCCGCAAAGCCTTTGCCGACCTACTCTAACGTCACATGTTGCATTGTTGCAACAACACCCTCTGCAACCCCATTACATGCGAAAAACCCTAAGTAAAAACCGTTGACTTTGGGATTAGGCCGTGGCTTAACGTTACGCATAACTGCTCACAGAATTATCTGTGGCGGGGCCTGATTATAGGAAAGCTTTATACTTGCAATCCTTTATCGGGTCGTTATTAATAACGACGTTTTAGAGGATTACTCTAGCGAATTCGCTTCGAATAACCTAACCAATCTACAGAAGAGGTTTTATACAATGACTGCATATGATCTTAATCTGGTGACTGGCCAAAGCATTGCCTTTGATCCGACCACCGACTCGCTGAACATCAGCGGTACAACTGCAGCGACCACTACTTTCGTGCAAAGTGGTGCAAACGTAGTTGTTACTGCAAGTGATGGCCGCTCGGTTACGCTGCAAAGCGTTACCCTGGCTCAGCTGACCAACAGCAATTCGGCTGCTAACGTTAACACCAACATCACATTCGACACCAACCAAGGTGTGCTGCATGTGGGTGACAACAACACCGGTTCGTCGCTGGACAACACCGCAAACACCATCAACATTGCGGGTAACAACGACAACGTAGTTTACGGTTTTGGCGCTGGTGACAACATCACCGTTGCTAACGGTAACAACCTGATCTTCGGTGGCACCGGCATCAACGATGCAACCGATGGCGCAGATACCTTCACTCTGGGTACCGGCAGCAACACCGTATACGGTAACGCTGGTGGTGACATCATCAACGTAAACAGCACTCTGGCTGGCACCACCACCAACCTGTATGGTGGTTCGGGTGATGACAACATCACCGACGGTGCAAACACCCCTAACGGCGCTATTTATGTAGAAGCTGGTCTGGGTTCGGACACTGTTGATCTGGGTGGCGGCACTGTATCGAACACCTTCACCGTAACCGGTGGTAACAGCGCTGCTGATCCTACCGACGGTGCAGACACCATCACCGTAGGTGTTGGTTCGGGCGTTGTATATTCCAACGGCGGTAACGACACCATCAACGTTGGCAATACTGCTTCCAACCAAACCGTAAGCGTATATGGTGGCCAGGGCGGTGACAGCATCACCACCGGCAACGCCGGCGCTAACGCTAACATCTACATTGAAGGTAACCTGGGTCAGGACACCATCAACGTATCGGCTGATAACGATGCTAACACTGCTAACGTGACCATCTTCGGTGGCGGCGGTGTAAACAGCCCAGACGATACCGGTGACATCATCACTTGGGGTGCACAAGACGGTGTGGTTTACTCGAACGGCGGTGGCGACACCATCATTCTGGGTACCGACCTGCAAGGCACCAATCAGGAAGTGAGCATCTTCGGTGGTGCTGGCAACGATACCATTCAGGTAACCGGTGCGCTGGACGGCGACACCCTGAACCTGAACGCAGGTATCGGCAGCAACATCTACAACGTTACTTCGACCGGTTTTGTTAACAACAACGTTTCGCTGTTGTTCAGCAACTTCCAGGAAGCTAACGACGTACTGAACGTTACCGTAGACGGTGGTACCGCAGCATCGGGCCTGACTGTAAATGGCCTGGGCAACGAAGCCATCATCACCAACACTGGTAACCAAGATCAGTATGTATTCAGCAACTACGCTGGTGACTTCACTGCAACCAACCTCGTGCTGAGCGATGGTTCGGTTCTGTTGACCAACACCGATGGCGATGCAACTACCCTGACCGGTACTGCTAACAACGACCAACTGATCTCCGGTAGCAACGGCGACACCCTGAACGGTGGTGCTGGTACCGACCTGATCCGTGGCGAAGGTGGCAACGATGTACTGATCGGTGGCGCTGGTGCTGACACCCTGCTGGGTGGCGACGGCAACGACACGTTCCAATACCTGGCAGCCGACATCAACGGTGCGGCTTTGGGTGGTGACGCAAGCATCATCGGTGGTTCGGGTACTGACGTTATTGAAGTAACCGATACAACTGCTGTAACCTTGGACAACGCTGACCTGGCTCAGGCACGTTCGACCGAGACCATCAAACTGTCGAACGTAACCGGTCACAATATCACGCTGGCAGCTAACGCTGTTACCGCGGGTGTTGCTCTGGTTGACGCTTCTGCACTGACCGGTGCTGCTGCACTGACTGTTGACGCTAGCGCGATGACCACTGGCATTCAGGTGAATCCAGGTACCACCACTACCGGTACCATCACCGTGACCGGCTCGAACACTGACGCAATAGCAGGTGCTGGTGACAGCCTCCTGGGTGCGGCTGGCGACGATGTATTCATCTTCGCTGACAGCTCGGACTTCACTGCAAGTGACTCGATCGACGGTGGTGCTAATGCTAGCACTCTGCCAGGTGACACCATCCGTGTTGACGGTACTGCGACTGTTATCGACAGCGACTTCAGCAACGTGACCAACGTTGAGACTCTGGTTGCTAACGGTAACAACGCCCACACCATTACCCTGGGCGCTAACGCAACTGCCGCTGGTCTGGATGCAGTAACCCTGACTTCGACCAGTGCTGGTACCGTAAACGCTACAAGCTTCACCAACGGTCTGACCATCACTGGTGCGACCGACGCTGGTGCAGCTGACACCATCACTGGTGGTAGCGGCAACGACACCATCATCGGCCGTGAAGGTGCTGACCAGATCAGCCTGACCGCAGGTGGTAACGACATCGTTGCTTACACTGCAGTTACTCACACCAATACAACTGACGTTGTGACTGGCTTCGAACTGAATAATGGTTCGGGTGACCGTATCGGTCTGGCTCCGGCTGTGACCCAAGGTGCTGTGGCTGCTGCAAGCAACAACTACCATGAGCTGGCAGTTGCTGACGGTGGTGATGGTGGTCAAGCTGCAATCACTGCGGACAACGGTAACATCACTGCTACCGACCAGTTCTTCTTCTTCTACGATAGCGCTGCGGGCGGTGGTGCACTGACCGCTGCTGGTATCGATGCTGGTCTGAACGGTGCTGCGAACGCAACCGGCGCTGGCTGGATTCTGGCTCTGCTGGATGCTAGCGACATGGACGCGTTCACACTGTTGTACGATCCAGACATGGCTAACAACGGTGACATCGCGACCGTAGCCAACATCACCCTGACCGGTGATGCTACCCTGGCGACTGTGGCGAACATTGTAGACTTCTCTACATTCACCCCAGTCATCTAAGGATAGTACCTATCCAAATGAGGAAGGGGCGCTTTTTAGCGCCCCTTTTTCTTTGCAAAAAAACTGCCAGCCCTTTTTCTTATAGCAATTTGCCCTATCTAGATTGTTGCACAACAGCGCATAATCACTATGATGGCGCTTTACTGAACAGTTAATAGACACATGCAAAAAGCAGCTAAAAAGAACACGCAATCAAACGCACAGCCAGAATCCCCTATCAAACGCGCCTTGCAGCAATGTAAGCGTGCTTTTATCTATGCGGGCATATTCTCGCTGGCCACCAACTTCCTGATGATCCTGCTGCCCATCTACTCGCTGCAGGTACTTGACCGTGTGATGGCCAGCCGCAGCCTTGAGACGCTGATTGTATTAACCTCGCTGGCGATTGCCGCGTTTTTGTTCTACGGCGTATTCTCCGCCGTGCGGTCTTTCATCCTCAATCACATCACCGAGTGGCTGGATGTAAAACTCGCACCGGAACTATTCCGCCTGTCGGTCATGCGTGCCTCCCTCGGTTTTCCAACCTCTGGTGGTCAATATCAACGTGACCTGATGAATATCAAAAGTTTCATTTCCAGCGGCGTAGCGGTGCTGCTGGACGCGCCGTGGTCGATCATCTTTATTCTGGTGATCTACATGGTCAACCCCGTATTGGGCTTACTGTCGGTGGCTGGTGCTGTCATGCTCATCGGCTTTGCCGTACTTAACGAATTTGCTACCAAAAAACCCATCGACGATGCGCAGGAAAATTCTATCCAAAGCATGAATATCGTGGAAACCGCTAACCGTAATGCCGAGGCCATTGAAGCCATGGGCATGATGGATAATGTGTTGAACCAATGGGTCGACTTCAACGCCAAGGGGCTGGAAAAACAATATCTGGCGCAAAGCCGCGGCACGATCATCCAATCCGTATCCCGCTCACTGCGTATGGTGATTCAAATCGGTGTGATCGGCATTGGTGGCTGGCTGGCACTGCAGGGTGAGCTGACCGTGGGTGGCATGATTGCCGCCTCGATTCTGGTCGGCCGCGCGCTTGCGCCGTTTGAAGGCGCTATCGGGGTCTGGAAGAATCTGGTGAATGCGCGTGATTCTTATCATCGCCTTGGCCATGTGCTCGATAATCTGCCTACCATGCGTGGCGAGATGGCATTGCCCGCACCCGAAGGGCGCCTGAGCGTGGAAAATATCTTTTACCAGCCCCCCGGTGCACCGCCTATTCTCAAAGGCATCAATTTTCATCTGGAGCCGGGCGAGATGCTGGGCATTATTGGCCCTAGTGCCGCGGGGAAATCAACCCTGTCTAAACTAATCATCGGCGTGTTACCTCCCAACCATGGCAGCATTCGTCTGGACGGTGCGGAAACATTCAAATGGAACCGTGCTGACTTTGGCCAGTATGTCGGCTATATGCCACAGCATGTCGACTTGTTTGCCGGCACCATCAAAGACAATATCGCACGCATGCAGGGCGATGCCGATCCGCAACAAGTGATCGAGGCCGCGAAGCTTGCAGGTTGTCACGACATGATTTTGCGCCTTCCAAAAGGCTACGAAACCGAATATAGCGTAGGCAATCAGGCCCTGTCGCCCGGCCAGCGCCAGCGTATTGGACTGGCACGCGCGCTCTATAGCCGCCCGCGTTTTCTGGTGCTTGACGAGCCTAACTCCAATCTGGATGGCGAAGGCGAACGCGCCTTGATGGAATCACTCGTGCGCATGAAACGGCTGGGCATTACCACCATTGTTGTAGCACACCGCCCATCCATCGTTGGTAGCGTCGACAAGCTGCTGATGCTGCGCAACGGCACGGTAGAGAGCTTTGGTAAACGCGACGAAGTGTTACAGAAATATACCGCCAAACGCCCTATTCAGAACGAGCAGCAGGCCGCGCAAGGCGCGAATGATGCGCCTGTAGACGGCAGCGACGGCGCAGGAGAATCCGCATGACAGACGACAATAAACAACACCCGGATGACGAACCCGAACATGTAGAGGCAGAGCCCGTTCATGAAAGCGATGCCGTGCCTGTTGAAGGCGAGAGCGACGTGCCTGCCGACTCCGACGCGCAACCCGGTGAGCAAGCCGATGAACAAGACGAATCGCAAAGCCGTGCCATCGTGCCGCATGGTATGGACGGCGCGGTGCAAAAAGCACAGGAATCGATGGAGCGTGCGGTCGATATTTTTGACCGTTGGTCGGATGTCATCGCACCACGCAACAAAGAGAATAACGACAGCCCCGATAATCTGGCACGCAAGCCGATTGTATTTGGCATGTGGATCGCCTTCTTTGTGTTTGTAGTATTTGGCTTGTGGGCTGCGTTTGCACCGCTCAACAGCGCGGCAATTGCACCCGGCAAAGTCGTGCTGGATGCTAACCGCAAAACCATTCAGCATCTTGAAGGCGGCATCGTCGAAGATATTCTGGTTGGCGAAGGCTCTAAGGTGGAAGCTGGCGATACGCTCATTGTACTGGATGATACAGCCGCCAAGGCCCGTTTTGACCTGTATTCCGGGCAATATATTAATGCACGCGCGACAGCGGCACGCCTGATTGCCGAACGTGACAATGCAGAAAAAATCGATTTTCCTAAAGAATTGCTGGAAGCCGAAGAAACCGATGCCGACATCGCCCAGATTCTGGATGCACAGCGTCGCCTGTTTGCATCTCGTATTGAAAGCATTGACGGGCAAATGAAGGTGCTTGACCAGCAAATAGCACAGCTGGATGAGGAAATTGGCGGGCTAGAGCAACAAATTACCTCGTCGAACGAGCAAATTGCCCTGCTGGAAGAAGAGATTGAAACCGTGCGTACCCTGCTGGAAAAAGGCATTGCCAACAAGCCACGTCTTTTGGCACTGGAGCGCAATGCGGCAGAACTGCGTGGCCGCCGCGGCGAATATCAGGCGCGCATTTCACGTGCAGAGCAAACCATATCGCAGGCACGCATCGAGAAATATAACCTTAAAACGCAATTCCTGAATGAAGTGATTCAGGAACTGAGAGATACGCAATCCAAGATGTCCGATCTGGAAGAGCAGCTACGCGCCGCGCAAGATGTGGTGCAGCGTATCGAAGTGAAAGCCCCCATTGCCGGCGAAATAACCGGACTTGTCGTGCACACAAAAGGCGGGGTCATCACAGCCGGCCAGAAGCTAATGGATATTGTGCCCTTCGACGATAAATTGATCGTGGAAGTGCGTGTGAATCCGCAGGATATCGATGTGGTGCGTCCCGGTCTGGAAGCACAGGTACGCCTGACCGCCTATAAGGTACGTAATGTGCCGCCTGCGGTTGGCGAAGTAATTCAGGTCTCCGCTGACCGGTTTGAAGATGAACGCACAGGTCAGGGCTATTTCCTGGCACGTATCGCCATTTCGCCGGAAGAGCTGGAACGTCTGGGTCATCTTGAGCTATCGCCTGGTATGCCCGCTGAGGCATTGATTGTTACAGGCAAGCGCACTTTGCTGTCTTATCTGATGGATCCAATCAGCGACTCCTTCAACAAGGCCTTCCGCGAACAATAAGGCATCATTGAGCTCATAAAAAAACGCGCGCTGTTCACACAACGCGCGTTCTATCTATCGTATATAACGGCCGACTATTTTGTTGTGAGGTGCAACGGCTCCCAATGCACGGGCGGTATATCCAGCTCATCCGTCGCTACATTCGGCGCGAGGGCACCCGGATGGGGCTGAGGAGCCGTGTTTGGTACGGGCGGAAGATTACCCTTATCGTCCGGCTTCTGCTGACGCACAATCACTTTTTCCACACGATCAGGATGATCAAACGGATAGGAATAGCCAATCGCCCACAAATCATAGCCCTCACGGCTCACTGTGATATTGGTGAAACCGCTGGCGCGCATCTTGCCGCCGAGCGATTTGGCCGTGAAGCCTGTTTTATGTGCCATGAAATGATTGCCATTGGCGATGGCACGGCCAAACCCATATAATATATCTAATGGCGAAATCGGCCCGGCCGGCGAGCGGTACAGCTCTTCCTCCAGCTGTCCACGCGCTACATAACCCGCCACAGTTTCGATATCAGGCATGGTAATCAGCAAAAAGCCACCATCTTTAAGCACGCGGTTGAACTCACTCAACGCACCCGCCACCTGATGGGCAAATAAATGCTCCAGATTATGTGAGGAGAAAATCGCATCTACCGAATTATCCGGCAACACACTCATATCTGTCATATCGCCAAGAATGTCCGGATGCACATCCTTATCGATGTCAAAACGTACCTCGTGCCAATCCGGTGTTTGGAAGGTTTTATGCAGTTTCTTTGGGTTAGGCATGCCGCAGCCCACATGCAGCACAATACGCTTGTCACCCGCACGCGCCAATACATTCTGCACATCGGCTGGTTTGGTGGCCGAAGGCCCGCCCATCATTTTTGCCGCTTCCGCCGCACTCATCTGTTGCGGAGCGGGCGTTGCAACCTGTGGTGCCGATGTAGCCTGCTTGCTTTGTTGGCTACGCTTGGCCTTCTTCGCTTTTTGCTCGGACTTGGTCGATTTCTTACGTTTCGTATTTACGCTGCCCATCGTTTTATCTCCTCTTCGCTGTAAAGCGCCTCAATTTCCTTATGCACCGGTGGCGGGAATTTCTTCTCTGCCACGTCACGCACCAACTGCATATGCAGTGGTAGCAATTTCTCCAGCTCATAACGAGCTACTACATACTGGCGTGCTTTCTCGCGCATCTCTGCCATGCCAGAGGCATCATCCAGCACCTGGAAGACTTTTTGTGCCACATCATCCGGCGAGAAGAAATCTACCAGCAACCCATTCTCACCGTGGGTGATCACTTCTTCCACCGGCTGTGTTTTAGAGCCGATCAGCGCGCATCCACACGCCATGGCTTCCAGCGTCGACCACGAAAGCACAAATGGATAGGTCAGATAGATATGCGCCGCACTCACCTGCAGCATTTTGATCAGTTTCTGATAAGGCAGCGTACCCACAAAATGCAGTCGATCATGGTCAAGATTCACCTGATTCAGCATAATCTGACGATAAGTCGTGCCTTTTGGTGGCTGCTTACCATAGCTCACCCCATCCGCACCCACGGCCACGATGTGGCAATTCGGGCGGTCACGCAGAATCTTCTCTGCGGCACGCATAAAGGTAGGAAAGCCACGATACGGCTCGAGATTGCGGGCAATATAGGTTACCACCTCATCGCCTTTTTTGAACTTCAGGCTATCACTCACCTCAAACACCGCGTCTGCATCAGGCTTGGCGGCATGCTGCGTGTCGATACCATCATGCAAAACCGAAATTTGCGGTTGATACACACTCGGATGCACACTGCGTTGCCAATGAGTAGGGCTAATGCCCCAATCCATGGCTTCCAGATTCATCATATTCACCAGATTCTTGGTGCGCACGCGCGCATCATCATCAGGACGACCCGGATCTTCCGGATCAAAATTCACATCCTGCCCTTTGGCTTTGTAGTAGAACTCCAAAAAGCTCAATAGGCTCGCCTCAGGATAAATATCCTTTACATACAATGCGTCGCCCCAACCCGGATGCGCGCAGATGACATCGGGGATGAAACCTTCTTCGTTACGCAGCTTTTTGCATACACGCCACACTTCCTGCCCTTGCAATACCGCACGCTCAGTACCCACAATATAGCGGTGCGTGTGGGGTGAAGGAGTACGGCGCGGCTGATAGAATACGCGCTTTACGTTAGGAATCTCTACATTGTTCGAACGTGTCAGAAACACGACCTGATTGTTAGGGTCTTCAGCAAACTGGCGGCATAAATGCTTATACTGCCCAGGCATGTTTGGATGGATAAACAGTATCTTCATGGTTGGCTTTTCTTAGGTTGCGTAAAGGCGTTATGTAGCACAGCAACGCACGCGAAGCCAAGCAAAAAGGCCGCTAAGAGAGAGGCTAAGCCTCTGCTTGCTGTTGTTTTTCGGCCTCAACAGCAGCCTCTTCGGCTTCCAATCGCGCAGCGGCCGCTTTCTCCTCGCGACTACGCACCTTGTTGATGTAACGCGTGGCGCCATACGTGCTGTAGAACGTTGCCATAATAATAATGGCCGCGCCAAGGATAGTCGGCGTATCGACCAGCTCATTGAAGAAGAAATACGCAATGATCGAGGTGAATACGAGGCTTAAGAAATTAAGCGGGATCACGGTAGTTAGTGGCACACGCTGAATCGCTTTAGCAATCAGCACTTGCTGGCATAAGGCGCACAGGCCAATACCCAAAATCCACGGCACATGTGTCATCTCTATTGGCTTCCACACCGAAACCGCAAAAGGCAGCGCCACCAATGCGGTTAACAGCAGCATGAAGAACGCAACACGTGTAGGAGACTCGGTGCGCGTCAGCAGCTTGATTGACACCCCACAAAGCGCCATAGCCGTAGCTGAGACCAACATGATAACAATCGCGATAGGATCAATCAGGCCAGAGCCGGGGCGCGTAATAATAAACACACCGATAATACCCAGCAACAGGCCGATCCAGGTATGGTGGGTCGGTTTTTCTTTCAGGATTACAACGGCGGTCACCGAACCTACAATCGGCGTAATGAAGCTGAGTGCAGTATGCGATGGCAGTGGAATAAGACTCAGCGCATAAAACGATAAGGAGAAGGACAGAAACTCCAGCAATGCGCGCACCCAATAAAGCTTTTTACCGGTGCTTTTGAATACTTCTGCGCGGTGTTTGTAGGCCCATGGCAGCATGGCCACCAACGCGACCACGCAATAAAAGAAAAACAGCTGAAACGCGTGATACCCGCCTTCAGACAAATGCCGCACGATGCCAAACAGGACCGACCCTGCCGCCAATACGGTGATAAACATAAGAATTGCAGAAAGGTTTTGCGTGCGTGCCATGCTGTGCCTTGATGATGTTGTTAATATACGAATTGTTCTTTGATGATGCGTTCTTCCAGATTATGTTCCGGATCGAACAGTAATGAGAGGGTAGTGCTGCGATCTTCGCTGATCGACACGCTGACTACATCACGTATTTCGGTAAAATCCGCCACCGCGCTCACGGGCCGTTTCTCAGGCTCCAGAATCTCCAGAATCACACTGGCGTCGTGCGGCAATAATGCCCCGCGCCAGCGTCGTGGGCGGAATGCACCCATCGGCGTCAGAGCGACAACATTCGCTGAAAGCGGAACAATCGGCCCGCCAACGGAGAAGTTATAGGCCGTTGAGCCAGCAGGCGTCGACAGCAAAATACCATCACACACTAGCTCTTCCAACCGTACTACATGGTCAATCGTAATGCGGATTTTTGCCGCCTGCCGTGATTCGCGGAACATCGACACTTCGTTAATTGCCAGCTCCTGACGCTCGCGGCCATCGACCGTGCGTGCATACATCGACAAAGGGTGCAGGCTGGCTTCGCGCGCCGCGTGAATGCGCTCAATCAGATTATCCGGCGAATAGGTGTTGAGCAAAAACCCAACCGTACCGCAATTCATGCCATAGATGGGAATGTTACGATGCATGTATTTATGCAGTACTTGCAGCATAAACCCATCGCCCCCAAGCACTACAATGGCGTCAGGACGGGAGCGTTTTTTACGCAGATTCACGAAATCATAACGCTCTGCCAGCTCTTTGAGGGCGGCCTGTGCGCGATGCGATTCGTCTGCCAAACAGGCTAGAGTTTCATACGCCATACGAATTATTCTTGTTCACGATGCAGTATTGTTTGTAGCATGCTCACATGCAGATACAATATGAAAGCGCCCGCAAGAGTGAAAATTTTCCTGTAGCTTCATGGCTTTTGCCACGCGCGGCACGTGCCCCTATCCTTGCCTTTTACGATTTTGCACGTGGCGCTGACAACATCGCTGATGATGCTTCCCGTCCGGCCAGCGAGCGCAAAGCGGAGCTGCAACAGCTCGACGCTATGCTTGAAAAGAAAGACTGGGCCGCCCTGCCCGACTGGGCGCAAGCCTATGGCGCGATGTGCCAGAGCGGCCGAATGGATGCCCAGCATGGACGTTTGCTGCTGCGCGCTTTCATTCAGGATACCGTCAAACAACGCTATGACAGCTGGGAAGAGCTGATGCTGTATTGCCAGTATTCCGCCGCGCCTGTCGGTCAAGCGGTGCTGTATGCGTGCGGCGAAACAACCGCCGACGGGATGGCCGCCGATCATTTATGCTATGTGCTGCAAGTGCTCAACCATTTGCAGGACTGCAAGCAGGATTACATGCAACTGGACCGTGTCTATATACCGCAGCGCTGGATGGGCGAGCAAGGCGTGCAGGACACCGCGCTTGCTAAACGCAAAAGCAGCAAAGCGTTGCGAAAGGTGCAACGCCAGATGCTGGATAAATGCGACCAATGGCTGCGCTTGGCCGAGAAGCTACCGCCTACGCTTCGCTCGCGTCGTTTGCGGCTGGAAATACGCTTTATTCTTGCCATCGCGCATCGCTTACGCCACAAATTGCACAAGCGCGACCCGCTAAAACAGCGGGTGCAACTTAGCAAATGGGACTATGCGCGCTGCTTTTGGAAAGCCTGTAACCCCTCATGACTGCACCGCAACAGACTGTACATCATATCGCCAGCAAGGCAGGAAGCTCGTTTTACTGGCCCATCCGCCTGATGCCGCCAGAGCGCCGGCGCGCCATGATGGCGCTCTATAGTTTCTGCCGCGTCGCCGATGATGCAGTGGATAATGCGCCCAGTAAAGAAGCCGCCGAACGCGCAGTGGCAGAGTGGCGCCAATTCGTTGACGATGTATATGAAGGCAAGACGCACACCGCATTGGCCACAGAATTACAGCACGCCATACAACGCTATGACCTGCCGCGCTCGCTGTTTGATGATATTGTTGCAGGGTTGGAAATGGACACCGAGGCCAGTATGCTTCGCCCTTCGCTGGATCGTTTGACGCTCTATTGTTACCGTGTTGCTGGCTGTGTTGGTTTGCTTTCTACGCGCATTTTTCAATGCACGCACAGCAAAAGCGAAAGCTTTGCGATTGCCCTTGGGCATGCCATGCAGCTCACCAATATTTTGCGTGATATCGAAGAAGATGCCGCCGATGGGCGCCTCTATCTGCCCAATGAATTACTGGAAAAAGCGGGCCTGAAAGCCCTAACACCGCAACAGATTGTACAGGAACGTGAGGCACTTCGCCCTGTGTGTCAGCAGTTGATCCAGCGTGCCGATGCATATTACGCCGAGGCCGAAGCCGCTATCACCGACGAAGACCGTCTGCATCTGGCGCCTGCACTGCTTATGCGCGATGTGTACGCCAAACTATTGCAAAAGCTAGAAGCCAAAGGCGGCCATACTATCGGCAAGGGTAAATTGTCCTTATCGACACTGGAAAAAGCAACGTTACTGTGGAATGCACGGCGCTACCGCCGCTAAGTTTACGCCTGGCGAATCAGGGCAATAATATAGGAAAGATTCTCAACCTCTCGGTTGCCAGCCGTTGCCAGCACGCGCTCCACCATTTCGTTGGTGAAATGGCCATCGCCGTGCTCTTTGCCTTCATTGTGCATGTCCTGCACCACGTGAAGCACGATCTTGATTGCCTCATACATGCTGCCCGGCAATCCCGTCTTGCTGTATAGCCCCTGATAGCCAAGCTCACCCTTGTCGGCCAGCAGACGCTTGGCGTTTTCAACCGGAATATGCGCCATCTTCGCCAGAGACGTTTCGAAAAAGGCCAGATTACCACGGCATAGCGAGGTCATAATGATGGACGGGCTGAGTCGATTAGCGGCCACCATTTGCTCAATCATCGACGCTAATTCAGCGGGATCTTTGGTGTTCTGTGCAATTGCCAGTACATTTTCTTCACGGCTTGACTGCGCCTCTTCCGCCAGCGTCTCTGCAGAAAGATTATATTTCTCCTGCAGCTTCTTAGACAGGCTATCCGACACCATACTCACCAGCTTTTCAGCCAGCGCAGGTGGCAAAGACGGCCGTTCTGCTACCGCCTCTTTAATCGCGGTATCGCTGGAAAATTCTTTGAGAATTTTGTCATAGCCCTGACGCGATACTTTGGCGAACTCGTTGAGCAGCAACGAGCGCACCACTTGCGGATAATTTGTGTCTACCAGCGCATCCGACACACGCTCTGACACACGGTCACGCTGGGTAACCGCCTGCAACTTACCAATGTCGCGACTGGTTTCGATGATGGTAATCAAATCGGCATCGCTCAGCACCTGCGAGCTTTCAAGCACAGGCACCGCCACCTGCTCCACGTCATTTGCCATATGCAAAATAACATCCCGCGGGATATTCGGATTATCTTTTAGACGAGCCGACAAGGTTTCGCGCACCCGCAGCTCGGTATCCTTCATTAGGGTGCGGAAAATCTGCTCTGCCAGCAAAAATTCCTGCGGCTGAAAATTGCCATGATCGTAATGATGGCTCACTTTATCCAAAATGGTAATGCGTGAATCCGCCGAATCATCTTCCAGCAAACGCTCCACATCCGAGCGTGTCAGAAAGAAACGTTCTTCCTCCGACGCAGCGAGCGCGGTAGCTACTTGCGCCTGCTTATCAATGGATTGTGGCGTGTTCATGACGGCTTCTACCTATAATCGAGATCAGATACGGCATATGCTCTACATTTTGGGCATAGCCGCCTGATACTATTTTTTGAATCACGCGCTCTGCGAAGTCATCAGGGCGTTTCTGGCCATAATTGGTTTCACGGATCGCAATATGGAATACCACGCGCATTGCATCGCGGAAGGCTTCTGGCATGGCGCTGGAATCGTAAAATGCGGAAAAGCCAAGCTCGCCCGGGTCCAACATCAGAATACGTGCATTTTGCACTGGAATGTCGGCCATACGCGCCATTGCCGCTTCAAAGAAGCGCAAATCGCCCTCACACAATGCGCGGATGATAACCGACGAGGTGAGACGCTTATTCTTATGCATATTATTGACCAGCTTTTCCAGCTCCGCATCGCTCATTTGATGCGAAAGGAATTGGAGCATCGCACTTTCACGCGCGCTCGATGTAACATCACGCGCCAATTTACGTCCCAGACGGTAACGTTTGGTCAGATGCTTGCGAAGCTGGTCGGACACCAGCTCAAACAATTGTTCTGCAAATTGGGCGGGTAAATTGCCACGATACACCAGCTCTTCCAGCATGGAGTTGTGATTGCAGTATTCTTCCAGCAAATATTCATAGCTCTCATGGCTGAGCTGCGCCCCGTTATTGCGAATCAGGGTGCGGGTCACGTCTTCATAGCCGCAATCCAGCAATTCGCTGCACACGTGCGCGGATAATGTTTCGCGCGAGGCAATCGCTTTTAATTTCGGTGTCGCATTCGTTGCGCGGATAATATCAACCAACTCGTCTTCGCTCAGCACATAGCTGAACTGCAAAAACGGTACGGCCACATCACTTTTGTCATTTGCTATGGCCAACGCAATATCTTTAGGCACATTAATGTTGTGTTTCAGCTCTTCGGCCAGCGTTTTGCGCACGCGCGTCTCTGTGTCGCGCAGCAGCAAACGGAAAATTTCTAATGCAAGATTATGCTCGCTCTCGCTAAAATTACCATGATTGAACCCATCGCACACTTTGGTGGCAATATGCGCACGTATTACGGATGAAGGTTCGCGCACTAACTGATTGATATCGTCTTTTGTAATATTCACGGCAGGTTTCCGTTCTGTGTTATTACTTACTTTAACAGCTCTATTAACCATTATGCGCTCGAAAGGTTAAATTTTGGTTTAATTTTAGATAAATTTATCCAAAATTCATTTTAACGTCATTTACATAGCAAATTTCTCCTAGAAAAGCATGGGTTTTCTGAGTCTTCGCTCAAATAAGTTAAGGATGACTTGGCAGCCCAAATGTGTATGATGCTGGCAAACACAAAACCACAGAGGGGTATTATGGTTAATAAAGTTTTCGCCGATGCTTCCAGCGCTCTGGATGGGCTGCTTCACGATGATATGACCATTATGTCAGGCGGGTTTGGCCTGTGCGGCATTCCCGAACATTGTATCAAAATACTCAAAGAATCGGGCGTGAAGGGTTTAACGATCATCTCTAACAATTGCGGTGTGGATGATTTCGGTCTGGGCGTGTTGTTGAAAGACCGTCAGATCAAGAAAATGATCTCCTCTTACGTAGGCGAGAATAAAACCTTCGAGCAGCAATATATTAATGGCGAAATCGAAATTGAGTTTAATCCTCAAGGCACACTGGCCGAGCGCATTCGCGCTGGCGGTGCAGGCATCCCAGCTTTCTACACCCGCACGGGCTATGGCACAATCGTAGCCGAGGGCAAAGAAACCCGCGAGTTTAACGGCGATAACTATGTGATGGAAACAGGCCTGACGGCAGACATATCCATTGTGAAGGCATGGAAAGGCGACAAATACGGCAACCTCGTATTCCGCAAAACCTCACGCAACTTCAACCCAATGATGGCTATGGCTGGCAAGGTCACCATCGCCGAGGTGGAAGAGCTGGTGGATACATCCGAGCTGGACGCCGATGAAATCCACACCCCGGGCGTGTTCGTACAACGTATCTTCAAAGGGTCCAATTACGAAAAACGCATTGAAATTCTGACAACGCGCGAACGCAGCGCAGCCTAACGGCTAAAGGCAAAGGAGAAAACGCATGGCTTGGACACGTGATGACATGGCAGAACGCGCAGCCAAAGAATTGCGCGACGGTTTTTATGTGAATTTGGGTATTGGTATTCCCACTCTGGTGGCCAATCACATTCCCGAAGGCATCGACATTACGCTGCAAAGTGAAAATGGCATGCTCGGCATGGGCCCCTTCCCTTATGTGGGCGAACAAGACCCCGATTTGATCAATGCAGGCAAACAAACCATCTCGGAATTGCCGCATAGCGTCTATTTTGACAGCGCGCAATCGTTCGCAATGATCCGTGGCGGTCATATAGACCTGACCATCCTCGGCGCACTGCAGGTGGATGAAAAAGGCGATCTGGCGAACTGGATGGTGCCCGGCAAAATGGTCAAAGGCATGGGTGGTGCCATGGATTTGGTAGCCGGCGTGAAAAAGATTGTCGTGATCATGGATCATAATGCCAAAGATGGCAGCGCCAAACTGGTCAAAGAATGCAACCTGCCACTGACCGGCACTGGCGTGGTCGATATGGTAATCACCAATCTGGGCGTGTTTACCGTGGATGAAAGCGGCATG
>PBPD01000068.1 GCA_002725445.1 Rickettsiales bacterium | reverse complement strand
TGCAGCAAGGCATTATTCCGCGCCAAGTAGCCAATTATGGCTTGCCTACCTGTCTACGCGTTAGCATCGGCACGCGCGAAGAAAATGACGCATTTCTGCATGCGCTCGAAGCGCTGAAAGGACTGGCCGCTTAAATGCATTTCTCTCGTATTGCCATTCTTGGCATGGGGCAAATCGGCGCTTCCATTGCCGCTGCTTTGCAACATCGCCCGCACGCCTTCCACGTGGTTGGCTTCGACCTTAATGAAAACAACACAGCCTACGCCAAGGAGCAAGGCTGGCTGGATGAAGCTGCCAGTAGCGCCCAAGAAGCCGTCGCCACTGCAGACTTGATTTTGCTGTGCACGCCTGTCGGCACCTATGGCGATGTAATGCAGCAAATTGCCGCTCACATACCTGAAAATTGTATGTTGAGCGATGTCGGCTCAATCAAGCAGGAGGCTATTACGCAGGTGCTCCGCCACAAGCCTGAGCATTGCCGTTTCATTCCCGGCCATCCGATTGCTGGCACGGAACGCTCTGGCCCGCAAAGCGCCAACCCCGAATTCTTCAAAGACCATCTGATGGTGATAACGCCTCTGGAAGATTCCACCGACGAAGATATCGATGCCATTAAAGAACTATGGCAACATATGCAGGCGCGCATTGCATTCCTGCCTGCGCTCGCACACGATGTTATTTACGCCCATATGTCGCATCTGCCGCAATTGCTGAATTTTGCCAATGGCGCTTTCATGGCCAGCCAGCATGTGCATCTGTCACCTAATGAGAAAACGCTCTGGGCGCATATGCGCACCAGCCGCTCAGACCCCGAAATGTGGCGCGATATCTTTCTCTCCAACCAAGAGCATATTTTGAAAGCCTGCGATAATTACCAGCATTTGCTGCGCCATCTGGCGCAGGAATTACGCACAGGCGAAAAGGATGAAGATGCCGAGATTCTAGAGCCACTGGCCATCACCACGCAGCTGGTGCCACATGTTACGGCGTCCTGCCTAATCAACCAGATCTATATGCTGGAACAGCAAATGGAAATCAGCCTACGCAACTTTGCAGCGGGCGGTTTTATTGACTTTGTTGCGCCCGCCAGTGTCGAGCCTGAGGCAACCATCAAGCAAATATCCGCCAACGCCGAGGCAGTGGCCGGACAACTGGATGCATTTGATCGCGAGCTGCGCCCGCTTTATGACGCTATTGTTGAAGGTGACCGCGATGCCTTGCTTGCGCTGTTACGCGAGCGTCAAAACGTGGCAAAATCGATGGTTATGCCGCAGCATTAAATGCTTTATTCAACAGGTCCTGCAACGCTGTGTGGCTGATTGCATGATGCACAAATGGCACCCCCTGATAGCGGCTATTTTCGGTTGCCACATCGCCGTATAGCACGCCCGTTACACCTGCATTCTGCGCGCATTCCAGATCAATCGTAGTATCACCGATAAACCAGACATCCTGATTGGCAGGCAGGCTTGCATGCTCCAGCGCATGATTAACAGGCGCGGGGTGCGGCTTGTCGTGTTCCGCGTCTTGCGCGCCGATGACCACATCAAAATATTTGCCCCAGCCAATATGCTCGACTTCATCGCGCAAATTATTGCCTTTCTTATTACTCACCACACCGACAAAACGATCCTGCTGTTTCAGCCATTGCAGCATAGACTCAGCATCAGGCAAGGCTTCCAGATTCTCCAGATGCACACTGCGATAATGGGACTGATATTCATTGGCGGCCTTTTCCCATGCATCGCCAAACAGCTCGGGAAAGCTATCCCGCATGGAGCGCTTCACACTGGCCTTCACCTCTTCCAAGCTCCATTCAGGGTGCCCCATGGTGCGAAGCGTATGGTTTAGTGATGCGTGAATGGTCGGCCAGGTATTGACCAACGTATTATCCCAATCAAACAAAATCGCTTTAGGCATGAATCTCTCCTACTTGTTCGGCAATATGCGCGTCAAACAATGTCATCAATTGTTGCGTTACAGCGCCTGGCTTTCCGTCCCCAACCACCATGTCATCCACTTGCACCACAGGTAGGACATTAGAGGTCGCACTGGTCAAAAACGCTTCATCCGCAGTTTTGATATCCTCAAGTGTGAACGGCGTTTCGTCAACCGCAATGCCTGCATTGCGCGCCAGCTCTAACGTCACGCTACGCGTCACCCCGCCCAGAATCGCGTGGGTGGTTGGGTGTGTACGAACCACGCCATCTTTTACGATATAGCTGTTAGACAGCGATCCTTCTGTGACAGTGCCATCTTCCAGCAATTGCCATGTTTCGCGCACGCCCGCATCGGCCGATACTTTTTTGGCTAAAATATTGGCAAGCAAGCTGATGGATTTGATATCGCAGCGCGTCCAACGCTGATCAGGCGCGGTCACCACTTTGCAGCCATCTTCGCGCATCCATGCGGGTGGAATTTTGGCTGGAAGCACACTGAGTGTAACCATAGGCATCATGTCACCCGACATCGCATGATCACGTTTGGCGGCCACACCACGCGTGATTTGAATATAAAGCAAGCCATTGCGACGGCGATTGCGGCGCATCAGCTCCTGCAACACCAGTTCAAATGCACGGCGTGCCATCGGCATTGGAATGTTCAGCTCGCTGAGTGAGCGTTCCATACGGTCAAGATGCGGCGCGGCATCCAGCATGCGCTGATTGTAATAAGCGACCACCTCATAAATGCCATCTGAAAATTGATAGCCACGATCTTCAATCGGCACATGCGCATAAGCATGCGGCATATAAGCGCCATTTACGTAGGAAATACGGCTCATTGTGTTTTATACCACGCTACGGTTTCTTTCAGCCCATCATGCAGCGATGTGCCAGGTGTCCATTGCAATATACGCGTTGCGTGCTGATTATCAATTTCCAATCGATTGCATAAGCCGTCGATCATGTTTTTTTTGCCTGTCACTTTGCCTGCCACCCGCAGCATCATTTCGGGGCATGGCAGAAGGACTGGCGTCTTATGCATATAGGTTGCCAGCGCTCGCACCAACTCAGCGACGCCGATGGCCTCTCCGTCACAGAGATTTATGGCCTTCCCTGCCGCTTTGCGTACGGTTAATGCCTGGTGTATTGCCTCGCATAAATTCTGCACATACAAAAAATCGCGCGGCGTATGGATGGATCGTAACGGCAAAGGCAACCGGGCATCGACGGCTTTCAATAGTTTCAAAAAATTCGCTTTCACCTCAGGCCCGTACACCAAAGGCGGACGTAAAATAACCACCTGCATTTTGGTGTGCTCCTGCAGGTAATGCTCCGCCAGCCATTTCGAACGTGCATAATCCGAATGCGGGCGCGGCACTGTATTTTCATCAAACGGTGCACCAGCGGCAGTGCGGTTGCCCAACACGCCTATAGAAGACAAAAACACAAAACGTTTAACGCCCTTCTCCTCTGCCTGCTGAGCCATCAGCCGTGTGGCCTCGGTGTTGGCGCGCACGAAAGCTTCGGCGGGATTTTCGGCATCTTCCTGCAGCACGTGCACACGCGCCGCACAATGCACTATTGCATCCACCCCTGTCAGGTGTGGGCGTATGTCGATGTCGGTATCCAGCGAAATATGCTCGCGTGTGAGAGGCACCACTTCCACGCCTTGCGCCCGCAAATGCGCGCAGCATGCACTGCCTACAAACCCGTTTGCTCCTGTGACTGCAACGCGTTTTACCACCAGCGCCACCCCCATTTATTAAAATATACCCACATCGAATGCAGCATCACGCAGAAGAGTTTGAAGCTTTTATGCGAGCCGCGGGCCCATGCATGGGTGATGCTAGCGTCCGGATAATACATAACCTTGCTACGCGCATGCATGCGGCGGGTAATGTCGGCATCTTCCAGATACATAAAGAAGCGTTCGTCAAACCCCTCAAGCGCCTCCAACGCGTCACGGCGGAACAGCATGAAACACCCGCTCATGAAATCCACCTCACATGGCGCATCGTAGCCAACATCCTGCATGGTAAAATAATCGAGCCGCTTGCGGATCGGTGCCCATTGCTTCAGGCCGCCGAACGCGAAACGCCGCAGAAACAAATCCAGCACCGTAGGTGCACGTTTGTTAAGCGGCTGAATACTGCCATCGGGGTTCAGTATCTTTGGGCCAAGCAGGCCTATTTCTGGATGTGCGTCCATAGTACGCACCATGTCTTCCAATGCGTCTTTGTGAATCACAACGTCAGGGTTCAACACCAAATGATAGCGGCTGGAGGGGGCGTGGCGCAGCCCTACATTATGGCCATGTCCAAACCCGGCATTGCTACCCGCATCTATCACGTTGCATGCAAGCGCATCCAGCTGCATGCGATAGTCAGCAGATGATGCGTTATCGACTATGTCCAGATGGGCATTGCAGGTTGCGGCGTTGAAACTCTCTATGGCATTGCGCAAGCCATCGATATCACTATGATGCGTGACAATGCACGCCGTTACATCATAGCTATGTTCAGGCGTTTCAGCCATGCCACTGTGGTGGGTTGGCCTTGTATTCAGCGAAGCTTGGCAGATTGGTGTCGCGCTCAGAAATCGTAGGATTATCTATCGGCCATTCAATGCCGATCTCCGCATCGTCAAACCGAATGCCACCCTCTCCTTCAGGATTATACACGCCAGTGCATTTATAATACATGTCGGCAGGTTCATCGCCCAGCACACAAAAACCGTGTGCAAAGCCCGGCGGCATCCAGAACAGACGGCCATTTTCGTCAGACAATTCCACGCCATAATATTGCCCAAAAGTAGGCGAATTAGGGCGCACATCCACCGCCACGTCCCACACTTTTCCGCGTGTCACCCCCACCAGCTTGCCTTGCGCGGGCGTATGCTGGTAGTGCAGACCACGCAAAATACCGGGTGCAGAGCGCGAGTGGTTATCCTGCTCGAACGTTTCGGTAAAGCCAGAATCGGCCAGCTTGCCTTTGTGGTAACGTTCTACAAAAAAGCCGCGTGCATCACCATGCACAGCCAGCTCAATCACTTTCAGCCCTTCAATGGGGCAATCATGCAGTTTCATAGGTCTGCTCCAAACATGCGTTTAATCCTTCACGCCAGTCTGGCATGGTTACGCCGAAGATAGCCTGTAGCTTGGTGCAGTCAAGGCGCGAATTAAGGGGGCGCGTGGCCGGTGTCGGATAGGCACTGCTTGGAATGCCCTGCACATCGCCAACCGCCAAAATAGCGCCATGGCGACGTGCGCCCTCAAATATGCTTTGCGCAAATTCGCACCAGTTGGTCTCGCCCGCATTACACATATGGTACACCCCGCTGGGGAATGCATCCATCTGCATAGCCGTTTCAAGCGCTTTCATCGTGGCCTGCGCCAAATGCGGAGCATAGCTGGGTGCGCCTATCTGGTCGTTCACAATATTCAGGCTTTCACGCTCTACGCCCAGTCGCAACATGGTGGTGAAAAAGTTTTTGCCTTCTGCATCATACACCCATGAGGTGCGGAAAATTAGAAACTGCCCACCTTCGGCTTCCACCGCCAATTCGCCAGCCAATTTGCTGCGGCCATAGGCATTGGGCGGCGCCACTGGCTCCGCTTCATCGCGCATGGCATTACCGTCGCCTGCAAACACATAATCGGTGGAGTAATGCACAAACGGAATCCCCAGTTCGTAACATGTAGCTGCCATAGCGGCAGGTGCGTCGGCATTGATGGTAGTGGCTAACGCTTCCTCTTCCTCAGCCTTGTCCACCTGCGTGTAGGCCGCCGCATTGATCACCGCACGCGGGGCATGCGATTCTATGATGTCGTGCAATGTGTCTGGCTTAGACAGGTCGGCTTCGTCACGTCCCAGAAAAATACCACGCGGGCCAATGGCTTTTTGCAATGCACGCGCTATCTGGCCGCTACGGCCAAAAACGAGAATGCTCACGCAGCCAGTTCCTTTGCTTCCTGCACGATCGTGCGCAGATATTCGCCATATTGATTCTTACCCACATCGGCCGCAAGACGCAGCAATTGCTCGTCATCAATGAAGCCTTTACGGTAGGCCGCTTCTTCGATACAGGCAATCTTCAACCCTTGGCGCGCCTCGATGGTTTGTACGAATTGGCCAGCTGCCAGCAACGAATCAAACGTACCCGTATCCAACCATGCAACACCACGTCCCAGCAGCTTCACATTCAGGTTGCCCTGCTCCAGATAGGCCTTGTTAACATCGGTAATTTCCAGCTCGCCACGCGCCGATGGCTTGAGGTCTTTGGCAATATCTACCACCTGATTATCGTAGAAATACAATCCCGTCACCGCCCAGTGCGAACGTGGGTTTTGTGGCTTCTCTTCAAGGCTGAGTGCTTTGCCTTGTTTGTCGAAATCCACCACACCGTACCGTTCGGGGTCTTTCACACGATAGGCGAATACCGAAGCGCCTTTATTCACTTGTGTGGCCTCAACCATATTATCGGGCAGGCGGTGGCCGAAGAAAATATTGTCACCCAGGATCAGCGAAACCGGACTGTCACCAATGAAGTCCTTGCCAATGATAAAGGCTTGCGCAATCCCGTCTGGCGATGGCTGCACTGCATATTGAATA
>PBPD01000067.1 GCA_002725445.1 Rickettsiales bacterium | reverse complement strand
TTTACATTTTGCAATTGTCCTTCAATAGACTGTCCTTGCCCTTGACGCTCTAGGTTCTCGACTTGCGCTGCCACCCATTCTTCGCGGCTCATGCCGGCCAGTTGGGCAGGGTTTTCGGCGGCCAAGCGGTCATACTCAGGACTCAGGGTCGCTTCAAGCTCTGCCAGTGCTTCGGCTAATTGCTCTTCCAGCCCTGTGACCAGACCGTTATCGCCCAGATATTTGGTATGCATAACCGAGCCGGGCTCAAAATTATGCTCGGCTTGGCTGCGCATAAAGTCATTCATGCGTTGTTGGTATTCAAATTCGCTCAGGCCGAGGCTGTTGAGGTAGCGCTGCTGTTCGGCATAGTCGCGCTCGAACTGGGCGGCGGCATCGGCACCGTGGACGGTTTCGATGTCGTCGGCCATTTGCTCTGCAATGCTGTCACGCTGGTTGTCGATATCGGCCAATGATTGCAGGAAATGTTCGCTATGGGACACGACTTCCTCATGCATGTGCTCCATGCTGACTTTTTTGTCTTCGTTGCGGCCTACTTCTATGGCAGTGCGCGCGGCTTCGGCGGCGGCGCTGATGGCCTGACGTGCCATGCCGATGCTGGAGCGGTCGGCGGTGGCAATGGCAGCGGCCGCACCACCCAGTGCACCCTGCGCAATGCCTGATAAGGTCATGCGCGCCTGCGGGCTTTCAATTTCGGAGAGCATTTGCTCAATCTCGTCATAGCGGGATTGCAGCTCGCGTTCCAATTCGGCACGCAACTCGTCAATATTATCTGTTAATGCTTCTGATGGGGTAGACAGAGCGCTGGTCAGATCGAGAATTGGAGTCTCAGTCTGAAGCTCTGCTGCGTTAGACGCCATAGCGGCTAAATTATAGCCGAAACCGCCATTACTAGCTTGTGCCGTCGTCACCATTTTTTCTTGCACCTCCCGAGCGTAGTCGGATTTTTCTTATTGTCTTTGTTGCGACAGGTTTAGCCCTGTCTGCATTTGGCACATTAACGTAATGGGGTTAATGAATGGTTAAAGTTATCCACAAAAATGAAAAAAGTTGATATACTCCTCTGTCTATAAGTGTGAGTGCTATGTGACAGTTGTATGACAATTGCTATGAAGAAGCGGCATAAGGCCGTTTTTTAATATATTATTAAGACTATGTGCGTAGGATGAGGGTATAAAAGTTAAAATTTTAGATAAATAATAGATAACTTAAACGCATAAACATAGACACGTAAACGAATGGGCATATTAGATACATTATTGGGTGGAGGACAGGAAGCGCCGGCGGAGCAACGCCTGGCGTCGAATCCCATGCAGGATGTAATAAGCGAGGCGCGCCTGAACGCGACGGGTGAGCTGACGCTGGATGCGATTTATGATGTGGCCGAAGCACGTGGCATGAACCCTAACCAAATGGCGGATTTGTCGCATTGCTCGCTGGATGGGGTGGTGATTACCCAAGAGGCGATTGACCGCGCAGGCGGCAGCATTAATGTGCGCGACGCTAACATGCATGACACAGTGTGGCGTCCTTTTACTACCTTAGAAAATGCCATCACCAATGAAGGTAGTAATTTGTCGGGTGCACGCTTTGAAGGCATTACCGAAAAAGACGAGACGATTCATTTAGAGCAGGGCAACTTTAAAGGCGCGCAATTTAATATGCGTGGCGGATCGGTGCATATTGGCCGCGATGCCGTGGCGGGTGGTTTGGATATGTCGGGTACGCAGCTGGCTACCTTGCGCATCGATAGCGGCGCGGACGTGTCGAACAGTAATTTTGAAGGCGCGCGCATGCTGCATCTGGAAGCGGAAGGCGCGAATCTGAATGGTAGTAACTTTAGCGGTGTGCTGGTGACCGAAACCACCAATTTGCATAGTGCGTCGCTGGTGGGAGCAGACCTTTCGCAGGCGAATCTGCGTAATTTGAATCTGGAAAACGCGAATCTGCACAATGCCGATTTGTCGGGGGCGGATTTGTCGCACGCGAATTTGCGCGGAGCGAAACTGAGCAGCGAACATATGCAAGGTGCGAACTTGAACGGTGCCGACCTACGCGGTGCAACGCTGGATGGCGAGCCGATCACCTATGAAATGCTGGTAGATATTAATCAGCAGCAGGGTGTGTCGATGGATGGCATACAATACGGTGTGCAAAATCCGTTGATGGCGCGTCTGGATCAGGAATTGCAATTGGCTGGCGTGCATAGTCTGGATGAAGCGGAAGGCCGTCAGGCGAATGCAGAAAAAATAAATAGCCAGAAGACCCCCGCTGCAGTCACCGAATTTGAAGGTGTGCAGGGTGGTGTCGACGTGGCGGAAGGCGAGGAGCCGACGCCGGGTGAAGCCGTTGGCTGTATGGCACGTCCGGGTGGCGAAGGACTTGGCCTCGCCTAAACACACTGTTTCCTTACCGAAAAATCATCTTTATTGACTTGCAATTATGCCTATTTGCGTTAGCTATAGCGCCAAAGAGGTAGATATTATGCAATCAAAAGTTCATTCACTGGCGCATCCCGAAGTGGAACGCCCAAGCGAAGAAGAAGCCAAAGAAGCCGTGCGCGTGCTGTTGCGCTGGGCTGGAGACAACCCGGAACGTGAAGGCTTGCTGGATACGCCTAAG
Source organism: Rickettsiales bacterium (assembly GCA_002725445.1). GTDB lineage: Bacteria > Pseudomonadota > Alphaproteobacteria > Rickettsiales > UBA3002. The sequence continues at coordinate 6,634 of PBPD01000067.1, read as the reverse complement.
CGTGTGGTGAAAGCCTATCAGGAATGGTTTCAGGGCTATGATGAAGACCCGCGCGCTGTGCTGGCGAAAACCTTCGAGGAAGTTGAAGATTATGACGAGATGGTGCTGCTGAAAAATATGCGCTTTGAGTCGCATTGCGAGCATCATATGGCGCCGATTATCGGTAAGGCGCATATTGCGTATCTGCCGAATAATCGCGTGGTGGGTATTTCGAAGCTGGCGCGTCTGCTGGATATCTTTGCCAAGCGCCTGCAAACCCAGGAAGTGATGACGGCGCAGATTGCCGACACCTTGCAAGAGGTGTTGTCACCGCAAGGCGTGGCGGTGGTGATTGATGCAAAGCACGAATGCATGACCACACGCGGGGTGCATAAAGAAAACACCACCACGGTGACCAGCCGTATGCATGGTATTTTCAAGTCGGATCCGCGCACACGCAGCGAGTTTATGCATCTTATCTCTTCGTCGGACATTGGTTAGTACGGCCTTGTTTGCGGCGTGCTAAGCGGGTAGGATTCCCATCATGAGTGGTATTGTTCAACACACCCAGCTGGTGCTGGCATCGGGTTCGGCTATCCGTCAGCAAATGCTGAAGGGCGTAGGGCTGGCCTTTAGTGTGGTGCCATCGGCCTGCAATGAGGACATTATCAAGCAGGAGATGGTTGATAGTGCGCCGTTCGAGATTGGGCAGGCATTGGCGCGTGCGAAAGCACAGGCGGTTGCCCCGCAATATCCGAATGCGATTACCATTGCCGCCGACCAGATTTGTGAGCTGGAGGGCGAGATATTTGACAAGCCCGGAAGCATCGAACAGGCAGAGGCGAATCTGGCCAGGCTGAGTGGGCAAACCCATGTGCAGCACAGCGCTGTGTGCCTGATGCGCGAAGATGAGATTTTGTGGGAATATGTCGACGAGGCGTATCTGACCATGCGTGAATTATCCCCAGACGATATCAAAGCCTATGTGGAGCTGGATCGCCCGCTGGCATCCTGCGGTGCCTATAAGCTGGAAGCGCATGGGCGCTATTTGTTTGCAGATATTCAGGGTGATTACGACGTGATCCGTGGCTTGCCACTGGTGCCGTTGCTGCACTGCCTGCAACAGCTGGGGGCTGTGAAGCTGGAGGTGAGTTGATGCAATTATTCGTAGAACAGTTGACGGTCATTGATTGCACCTATTTGCACCCCGAACACGGGCTGGAAGGCGAAAGCTGGATTGTCGATATTGTGCTGCATGGGCGGTTGGATGACCAGTCGATGGTGATGGATTTTGGCCCGGCAAAAAAACGCATCAAAAAAGCGATTGATGAGTGGGTGGATCATTGCCTGCTGGTGCCCACCGAAGCCGATGCGCTGACCGCTACCGTGCAGGAAGATAATATTACGCTGAGTTATATCCACGATAAAGATAGTATGTTGCTGCATCGCTCGCCTGCGACTGCCTTATGCATGTTGCCGGTGGCTGAGATTAGCCGCGAGGCGGTGCAGGACTATCTGGAAAATGAGCTGATGCGCATTATGCCTGCGAATGTTGAACGGGTGGAAGTGACGCTTCGCGAGGAAGTGATAGAGGGGGCGTTCTATCATTACAGCCACGGGCTGAAAAAGCATGATGGTAACTGCCAACGCATTGCGCATGGGCACCGCTCGCGCATTGTGATTGAGCGCAACGGTGTGCGTGATACACTTTTTGAGGAAAAATGGGCTGATCGCTGGCGCCATATTTATCTGGCCACAGAAGCGGATGTGGTGGAAGAGGAAGTGCAGGGCGGCGAGACGTATCTGCGTATGGCGTATAACGCACCAGAGGGCGAGTTTCTGCTGGTATTTGCCAAGCAGCGCTGCGAAGTGCTTAAAACCGACACAACGGTGGAATGTATTGCGCAATATATTGCCGACGCATTAAAGCGTGAGCATCCGGAAGATGCATTTACGGTGCGTGCCTATGAAGGGGTGCAAAAAGGCGCGATCGCCAGTGCCTGATAGTTGCTAGCGCAGCACGCTACATTTACATGGTGCGTTTGTTTTGTACATCGGCAGCAGCAGCACGCAGAACCGAGCGGACGATGGCGCTATCATACGGCTTAGTCAGATAATAATAGGCGCCTGCCATGCTGCCTTCAATTACTTCGCTGTCAGAATCAGCCGCGGTCTGGAAAATGACAGGGATATCGGCCCAGTTGGGATTGGAGCGCACTTTTTGAATCACATGCATGCCGTCCATCTCTGGCATGAAACGGTCGAGCAGAATAATGTCGATATCGCTATCCTGTTCCAGCATCTGAATGGCTTCCAGCCCATTGGTCGCTGATAGGGAACTGAATTCGGTATCTTCAATGATCTTTTCGAGTACCTTTAGGTTTACCGGGTCGTCTTCAACAATCAAAACTTTCAGCACTGCCCACTCATCTGTTAGTTAACCGTATCTATTGAAGCTTTGCGCTAAAAAGATTACAACCATTAAATATATAAAAAATATGTGTGGAATATGGCAGGGACGCTCTCTTCTCCGGCAAACGGAACCGATGCGGTGCAGCTCGTTGAACGGTTGACACAAATTGGTATTGCGCTCAGTCAGGAGAAAAACAAAGACCGCGTGCTGGAAAAGATTTTGCTAGAAGCAAAGTCGATTGCCAATGCCGATGGCGGCACCTTGTATTTCATGGATGAGGCGCATGAGCTGCTGCATTACGCGATTGTGCGCACTGATTCACTCAACATCGCCTACGGTGGGCACAAGCAGCCTGCGCCTGAGTTCAAGCCTATTCACTTGTATGATGAAGTCACGGGCGAACCTAATTATGGCACACAGGTGGTGCATGCGATTTTACACCGTAAGCCTGTCAATATTCCGGATGTGTATGACGCAGACGGGTTTGATTTTGAGGGTACGAAAAAATTTGATGACGCGTTTTCCTATCGTACTAAGTCAGTCTTAACGATTCCTATGATCAGCCATCGCAATCAGGCGATTGGCTGTTTGCAGCTGATTAATGCACAAGATACGGCCACGGACGAGGTGGTCGCGTTTAGCCAGAATGTGCAGATGCTGGTGCAATCGTTGGCCAGTCAGGCGGCGGTCATTGTAGACAATAAGCGTCTGATCGCCGAGCAGGAAGCCTTGCTGGAATCTTTCATTAAAGTGATTGCACAGGCCATTGATGCGAAATCGCCCTATACGGGTGGGCATTGTGTGCGCGTACCGCAGCTGACCGAAATGATCGCGGCTGCCGCCTGCACAGCAACAGACGGTTACATGGCTGATTTTGATCTGAATGAAGAAGAGCAGTATGAGCTGCACATCGCGGGTTGGCTGCATGATTGCGGCAAAGTGGTGACGCCCGTGCATATCATGGATAAAGCGACCAAGCTGGAAACTATATATGACCGCATAGACGAGGTGCGTGCGCGCTTTGAAGTGCTGCGAAAACAGGCACGTATAGCGTATCTGGAGGAGTGCGCGGAAGAGGGTGCGGACAAAGCGGCATTGAACGCTGCCTATGAGGCACAAATCGCCGAACTGGAAGATGATGAAGCCTTTGTGGTGAATGCGAATATTGGCGGTGAGTTTATGGACGATGAAGATATCGCGCGATTGGAGACGCTGGGTGCGCGAACATGGCCTTATAAGGGCGAAGAGCGCCCGTTGCTGAGCAAGGAAGAGATTTATAATCTGAGCACACGGCGCGGCACTATTACGGCAGAAGAGCGCCAGATTATGAATGACCATATGGTGCACACCGTCAATATGCTGGAGGCGATGCCCTGGCCCAAACATTTGCGGCGTGTGCCCGAATATGCGTGCGGCCATCACGAAAAGATGGATGGCACAGGCTATCCGAAAGGTGTGCTGGCGGGCACGATGTCGATTCCAGCACGCATGATGGCGGTGGCCGATGTGTTCGAGGCGCTTACCGCCTCAGACCGGCCGTATAAGAAGGCGAAAGCATTGTCAGAGGCCATGAAGATTATTGGTATTTTCAAAGAGAATAATCACCTTGATCCAGAGATTGTTGACTTTTTTGTCACCTCGAAGGTCTATCTGGACTATGCAAAGCAGTTCTTAAGCCCTGAATTGATTGACGAAGTCGATGAACAAGCCATACTGAACATAGTGCCCAAACCAATGGAAACAAAGAAGCCGATTTCATGAGCGAATATGTGACCTTTACCTCAGGTGAGATTATTTTTGAGCAGGGCTACCCTGCTGAGTGCGCGTATATTGTGGAAGAAGGCTATGTCGAGATTTTCCTGATGCACCCAGACGGCAAAGAAGAACGCTTGGCGGTGATGCAGGAAGGGCAAATGTTTGGCGAGTTAGGGGTGCTGGACGATGCCCCACGCAACGCATCCGCGCGTGCACTCAAAGATGTCAGGCTTAAAATCATGGATTTATATTAATTAGAATCGCAGACTAACCGATGACGTCACTTTGTGGTTATCGTAGTCGTAGTTGGACAGGTTAGAGTCTACGTTGCGGTACTGATAGCCTGCCGACAAGGTGACCGTTTCATTCAAGCGCTTCGCGATATTCAGCCCGGCAGTATATTCATTGTCGTCACGCGTGCGCTGACTTATCAGCCCATCAGGCCCGTCATATTGTGAATTGCGGAATCCTATCCGCGCATTCGCATACATATCGAGTGGCAGAATACGCGTGTAGCCCAGCGATCCGCCCCATTGGTCATTGGTGTAATAATCGCGCTGGGTACGCTCGCGGCGTACGGTCGCGTTAACGCTTAGGAAGTCTTTTCCGCTGATGATATAGCGCAGCCCCAGCGAACCTTGGGTGGCCGTACCTGAGCGGTCGTCATAGGTGGTGATGCTGGGCGCATTCAGGAAGTCGCGTATTTCTTGTTTGACGCTGGCATTCAGCACGAACTGGTCATCCAGTGGCTTCTCGACAAAGGCATCAAAGGCAAATTGACGCAGATAGGCGTGGTTATCGAGGGTGATGTGCGAATAACCCGCGCCGAGACCCGTGCGTAGATTCCATTCTTTCGAGGTGAATTCCGGCCCTGTGCGCAAGCCAACCAGACTCAGATTGAGTGTGTCGACATGTTCCTGCTCGGTATCGTAATAGTTCAGGTTATTCTTCCAGCGCATGCTCCAATCTTCGCCCTGCAGCGCCCGCGGGCGATAGGTGTGATTGTAGCTCAGCGACACAAAACGCTGCCAGTCTTCCTGCTCCAGCTGTGTGCCGCCGAGAGGAATGCGGGTGTCGAACACCAAAATCTCGCCATTTTGCGGCGCCGAATTGGCGTTGGAATCAAAGGTGAGGCCGGCGGTGACCACGGTGGAATGGTCGTGCTCGCGCAATTGTTCGTCAATCTGTGCCAGCACGCGCTCAATATTTTCGCGTACTGAGTCAGGAATGTCGCGTTCGCGCACGTGCTCCAGCTCTGCTTTCGCACCTTCTGGGTCGCCCATTTGCAGCAGCACCATGCCCATATCAAGACGCACACGGTCCAGGCTTGGCGCTTTTTCCAGCATTTGCTCATACGCATCAACGGCGCGCTCAAACTCGCCAAGTGTGGTCGCCATGCGGGCATAGGTAAAATAATGGTCCAGATTGTTGGGTTGTTCGCGCATCAGCTGTTCCAGCCGTTCCAGATTCTGGAACGAGGGCAGGCGTTGCTGTAGCACGCTGCTGGTGGCGGCGGCGGTGTCAGCTGCGTTATTGCTGCTATTGCCAGTTTGTTCGGCGGCAATGGGTTGGCTAGCGTCTTCTTCGCGTTGTTGACTCTGGAAATTCGGCACACGCTCCTGCAACACTTCCTGTACGGCTTCGTTGGCCGCGTCCTGCGCGTAGGCCTGTGAAGTCAGCCCTAAAAGGCTTACAGTGAATAATGTTCGTAATAGCGACTGCATATGCCAGTTCACCCCCTGTGCGTGTTGTGTGTGTATTGTTACAACAATATCTTATGTTTAACTATAGTAGTGAATGTTTAAGAAAAGATAAAAGTTTATTTGAAAATCAGTTAACATGCCGCAGGAAACAACATTGCATGGTGGCTTTGCCGCATCGAGTGCCTAGGAAGCTATGAAAAAATACCTGCCGATTCTGATTTCGTTGAGTGTTTTGCTGTTGGCTGTGTTCCTGAAAAGCCAACAGTTTCCAGCCATTGAGCTGGTGAAGTTCAAAGTATTTGATACCTATCAGCAATATTTCCCGCGTGATTATAAGCCCATGGGGGTGCGGATTATCGATATTGATGATGAAAGCCTGCATAAGCTGGGGCAATGGCCGTGGCCGCGGCCGCTGCTGGGCAGGCTGGTGCAGCGTTTGCAAACGATGGGTGCGGCTGTCATTGCGTTTGATATTGTGTTTGCCGAACCGGATCGAACCTCGCCCGGAGAGCTGGCGAAGTTATGGCATGACCGCCCCGAATTGCAGCATGCTTTGTCGCTGTTTCCCGATCACGATGAGCAGTTTGCGGAGAGCCTCGCGCAAATGTATAGCGTGACTGGTTTTGTGCTAACGCATGACAGTCAGGATGTGCTGCCACAAAAGAAATTTGGCATGTCTTATGCGGGGGCGGTGGGCACCAGTCCGCTTGATTATGTGCGTTCGTTTCCAACCGCCACGACCAGCTTGCCCGGGCTGGTGAGCGCAGTTGATGGCAATGGCTTT
>PBPD01000066.1 GCA_002725445.1 Rickettsiales bacterium | reverse complement strand
TGCCAAGCCTAAGCGAGCCAGAGGACACTACACGGATGCAGCAGCAGAATCGCCGATCGCAGAAGCTAGCCCTATGGCGCCCATACAAGACATACCCACAAACGGAAGCCGCTGGCGCAGAGCCGTTATGGAAGAGGCGGAGACTGTCATACAGCGCATTTAGTAGATTTAGCGTTTTAACAACATATAGGTGATAGAATCGTGCAGCGCGTTGAACGACGCATCAATCACATTGTGCGACACCCCAATCGTGGTCCAGACATGGCCTTTGTGATCACGGCTTTCAATCATCACACGCGTGAGTGCAGCAGTGGCTTCCTGCGGGGTCAGAATGCGCACCTTATAGTCACTCAGATGCATGTTTTTTAGCTTCGGATAGTCTTTCAGCAACGCTTTGCGCAAAGCACCATCAAGCGCGTTAATCGGGCCGTTACCTTCGGCAACCGTCATGATCATTTCGTCATCATCTTTGATGGTGAGTTTGATCGTCGCTTCCGACATATTCACCAGCTTACCCTTGGCATTATAGCGCCGCTCGTTCAGCACCCGAAAGCTCTCCAGCGCAAAAAATTCCGGCACCGTCCCAAGCGTACGTTTGACCAGCAGCTCAAAACTGGCATCGGCATCCTCATAGGCATAGCCGATTTTTTCGCGCTCTTTCACCGTTTTGACAATCTCGTTCAGACGCGGGTCTTCCGCTTCCTTCTTCATGCCCAGCTCTTTAAGCCGCGTCACAATGTTGGATTTGCCCGCCTTGTCCGACACTAGAATGCTGCGCGCATTACCCACTTTGGTGGGATCAATATGTTCGTAGGAGGTCGAATCTTTCGCCATCGCCGACACATGCAATCCGCCCTTATGCGCAAACGCTGCCGATCCTACATAAGCTGCGTGCGGGTTGGAATCACGGCTTAAGCGCTCATCCAGAAAGCGGGATGCTTTCGTCAACTGCGCCAGCTTCTTCTCGCTGATGCCTGTCTTCATGCCCATCTTGAGCACCAGCGTCGGAATAATCGCCACCAGATTCGCATTGCCACAGCGCTCGCCAATGCCGTTGAGCGTGCCTTGAATCTGGCGTGCGCCGGCACGCACCGCGGCCAGCGAATTCGCCACCGCCTGTTCCGTATCATTATGGCAATGAATACCGATATGCTCACCAGGCACCACCTCGCTCACCGCGCTCACAATATCGTAAATTTCGTGTGGCAGGCTGCCGCCATTGGTGTCGCACAGCACCACCCACCGTGCTCCCGCTTCGTAAGCGGCGCGCACCACCTTCAGCGCATATTCCGCATTGGCTTTATACCCATCAAAGAAATGCTCGGCATCAAACAGCACTTCGCGGCCTTTGTCTTTAGCCAGCGCCAGACTCTCTTCGATCATGCGCAAATTTTCATCGAGCGAAATATTCAACGCAGTCTTCACCTGCTTGTCCCACGCCTTACCCACGAGGCATACGCTTTTGGTGTTCGCATTCAGCACATCCATCAGGCCGGGGTCATTGGCGGCCGAACGGCCTGCACGCCGTGTCATACCAAACGCGGTCAGCTGTGCTTTTTTCAGGCGTGGCGCGTCGGCAAAAAACCCGTCATCATTCGGGTTCGCGCCCGGCCATCCACCCTCAATATAATCAATGCCCAGCGCATCCAGCTCACGCGCAATGGCTTGCTTGTCCGCTACTGTAAAATCAATTCCGCGCGCCTGACTTCCGTCGCGCAGCGTTGAATCATAAAGATATACCCGATTTGTGCTCATAGATTGGGTGTAACCTGCAAAGGCAGCGCTGGCAACGCTTTAGTTGCCCCCACCTGCCTCAGGCGTAGCGGTTTGTGGCGGCGTAGTGACAATAAACCGCACCTTGGCCGCCCAGTTATGGGGGCCACTTTTCTCGCGCGAGAACACAATGCCCAGCGCCCACGCCAACATCAGCACCATGCTCACGCTCCAGCTTATCATCACCCATGAACGAAATGCGTCAAAACTCATACCCAGCAGATTTTCCAGCTGCTGCATGCGTGCATCTGTGGCACCATACAAAGCCATTTCCCCCACCATTTGCTGAATAGCGTATAAATCAAACCGCACGGCGAGCACAATAATTGGTATAAACACAATCGCCATAGCAACCAGGCTCAGCATACACCACATAAAGGCATGAAAATGACTGAGCGGCAGCAAATCCTGCCCCACGGCTTTGACCCCCATCGCCCGCAAGCCGGGTGTGGCTTGCCAGGAACTCGCAAAAAACAGCGTATAGGCCGCGCATAGCAGCAGCACTAACGCTACATCAGCCGTCCACTGCCCAGGCAACGCCCAATAAAACAGCGTATAAAATGGCAATACGATCAACGAGTCGATCAAGACTGCGATAATCCGCACCCCCAGCCCTGCAAACCGTACCGAATCAATCATCTTTCAGCCTTTCCTTTAGCGCCATTTCACTGCCCCACGCTTTTTTGCGATGTGAGATATATTTCTCCGTAGCAATATAAGTATAAGTCGCCGACCATGCGATCATAATCAGCCCATGAATGGCCTCCACGCCCGTTAAAAGGCGCATTGGCCCCAGCGGAAACACATCGCCAAAACCAAGCGACGAATAGGTCGTGACCGAAAAATACACATAGCCCAGCAATTCGCCCGACTCGTGCATGCCTGCCAGATTACCGAGCTCCAACCATTCTGCCATGCTCCAATAGGTCAGCGCATACAGCCACACCACCGCGCTATGTGCTGCCAACACCGTCAACATACCCAGTTGCACCGCCAGTGCCGGACGATGAATCACACGGTCAATACGCGACCAGTAGAGGCTAATAAGCGAATAAAAAATGCCTGTAGCGACCGTAAATAACAGCACTGCTAACAACGCCACACCAAGAAATTCTATCCATCCGGTTTCTGGTAATGGCATGCGCCCCTCACCTATTCACGGCGCCAGTCGGTGCTGCCGTCAGGGCGATCTTCCAGCACAATGCCTTGCGCTTTCAACGCATCGCGAATGGCATCGGCCTGCGCGAAGTCGCGGTTTTTCTTGGCCTCGGCACGTGCGGCAATCTGTGCATCAATCTCCGCGTCATCATTGCCCGCGCTGCCGCCTTTGAACCATTCTTCAGGGTTTTGCTGCAACAGCCCCAACACGGCGGCCATAGCGCGCAACCGTCCGGCAGGCGCATCATTCAATGCGGCCAGCGCCAACGGCGTATTCAGGTCGTTGCATAGCGGTTCGATTACTTCATCATCATGGCCGTCATCTGGCGGCGCATCCTGCAATTTGCGGTACAGACTATCAAGGCGCTTTTGCGCATCGGCCAGCAATTTCTCTGTCCAATCCAGCGGCTCATTATACTTACTGGTCAACAACGCATAGCGAATCACTTCGCCTTTAACGCCTTTGTCCAACAGATCGCGCACGGTCACAAAATTACCCAGCGACTTACTCATCTTCTCGCCATTGACGGTCAAAAAACCGTTATGCACCCACACACGGGCGAACTGGCTGTCGGGGTTAGCACAGCAGCTTTGCGCTATTTCGTTTTCGTGGTGCGGGAATTTCAAATCTGCCCCGCCCCCATGAATGTCGAATGTGTTGCCGAGATGGCGCGTACTCATGGCCGAACATTCAATATGCCAGCCAGGACGCCCCACACCCCACGGGCTATCAAATTTGCTCGATGCATCGTCTTCGTCATCGGCGGGTTTCCACAGCACAAAATCGGCCGGGTCTTTTTTGTAAGGAGCGACTTCCACCCGTGCACCTGCCACCATCTGATCGCGTGTGCGGCGCGACAGCTCGCCGTATTTTTCATAGCTATCGACAGAAAATAACACATGCCCCTCGGCCGCATAGGCGTGGCCTTGCACAATCAACCGTTCGATCATCTCGATAATCTCACCGATATGTTCGGTCGCCTTCGGCTCTATGCTCGGACGCAGGCAGCCCAGCGTGCCCATATCCTCGTGGAACTGGTTGGTCACTTCATTGGTGAGGTCCTGAATGGTAATGCCGCGCTCAATAGCCGCCGCATTAATTTTATCGTCCACATCGGTGATGTTACGGCCATAGGTCACATGCTCTTCACCATACATATGGCGCAGCAAGCGGAACAGCACATCATACACCACCACACTGCGTGCATTACCTATGTGCGGGCGGGCATAAACGGTAGGCCCACACACATACATGCGCACATTATCAGCGTCTATCGGGGTAAAGGTTTGGCGTTCGCCCTTTAGCGTATTATGCAACTGTAGCTGGCTCATGCGCCATTATCTAGCAGCCGCTTGCGCATTTGTCACTCTTTTCGCACACCCACTCACTAGTGCAAATGCATGGAAGTTTACGCCACTGGGCAAACGCCTATTATTGGCTATGGTTACGCCATCGGGCGCACGCCTGTGTCAGCGGCCATAAGCAATTGACCAGTTTGAATACGGCTCTGCAAATCACGCAACGCATCCACCATCTCGCCTGAGAAGTGGCTATGCGCAAACTGCTCAATCGCATCGATTGCCTCCAGCTCCAGCTCCCAAAAACGCTGGCCGGAATGCAATTGCATATTCATTTTGCGAGCAATGCTCACATAGGCCATTGCCATATCCGAATCTAAATGAAAGTGGCTGCTGTGCCCCATTGCACGGGCATATTCAATACGCTGCATCACACGGTCCCCCCACGAGACCAGCGCATGCAATTCGCAGCCAACACGGTTCTTTTGGCTACGTCGCAACATTCTTATCGCTTCACAAAAACGGATATAGGATTGTTCGTTTATCATAGTGCGGTTTCCATTATTGGTTATTATCTCTATAACCCAACATACCGACTATAATTTAAAAAAAGCTTAAATATCAGCGGACTTTAAGTAGAATTTTAGCTAATTTTTGATTAAAAGCTATAACATCTGGGCGCGCTCTTCCGCCTTATCAAGCTCAAACAAAGGCTTACCCTGCCCCAGCTGCTCTATCTTATTCACCAGCACCCCCATCAAGTGTGGCTGAAAATGTGTCGTTATGAACCCATCGATCGCTTTGATCGCCTCTAATTCTTTCGGAAAAAACCGTCCCGCCTGTGCATAGGATTCACTTAATCGGTGGGTAAGGGTGACATAATCCATCGCCATTTTGTCACTCATCAGACTGTCTGCCTTTACCGGATAGCCGGTTGCACCTTCGCCGCCTGCCGCTCTATTGGCCTGCTCATGCGCCAAAATGCGCGCCTCCAACGTTTGCAACAACGTGACATAACTGCCAAAGTCGCTGTTGGCCTGACGTTTTGGCGAATACGCGATGTCTTGCAACGCAGTGCTGAACGCCTTGCTTTGCTCTTTTTCTATCATCTGTCTGGTTTTGGTAGAGCTACTATCTGATGCCATATTCCCCTCCAGCTAATCAGGCGCGCACTATAGCGTGCCACAACGCAACCGACTATAGAGCGCAGAAAAACATCACGAAACTGTCATATCAGGCGGGTCTTGTGCTGCTTTAAGCCGCCTTACCCCGCAGGCGCGCTTCCGCACGCTCGCGCCCGAGCAGTGCAAACAGGGTTGGCAGTTCGGGCCCGTCACTGCGCCCGGTCAATGCCAGCCGCAATGGCATAAATAGCTGCTTGCCCTTACGGTCGGTCTTAGCCTTCACCGCATCTACAAAGCGTTTCCAGCTTTCTTCATCCAGCTCGCCTTCAGGCAACAACTCTGCGGCCGTATTGGTAAAGTCAGCATCTTCAATCACCGGCTCGATGGGCTGCTGCAGCAGCTCCCACCAGTCACGCACCTGCGGCAATGTCGAAATATTCGCCTTGATGCGTTCCCAGAATGCTTCTGACACATCGCCCATGCCGAGCGCCTCAAGCTGCGCGCTCACTTCGCTAAAGGGCAGCTGGTGCAATAATTTCTCATTCAGGCGCTCCAACTCGGCCTGATCATAATTCGCCATCGCGCGGCCAAACTTGCTGATATCAAAACTCTCAATCAGCGCGTCCATCGATTCATAAAGCTCAATCGCATCCGATGTACCAATCTTCGCCAAATACGAGTTGATCACCATCGGGAAGATACCAGCCTCGCGCAGATCACGTATCGAGCCGCCACCAATACGCTTACTCAGCTTTCCTTCTTTCATTTGCAGCAATGCGGTGTGGCCAAACACAGGCGGGGTGTAACCCAACGCTTCCATCAGCTGCACCTGAATCGCGGTATTGCTCACATGGTCTTCGCCACGGATAATATGCGTAATACCCATCTCGCCGTCATCCACCGAGGTCGACATCGTAAACAACACCACACCATCTTCGCGGAACAGCACCGGATCGGCCAGCTTATCGCCTTCAAAACGCACCTCACCGCGCACCATATCCTGCCAGATAATCGGTGCATGGTTCAGCTTGAAACGCCAATGGGGTTTACGCCCCTCGGCTTCATACGCCGCTTTTTGCGCGTCGCTCAGCTCCAGCGCACTGCGGTCATAAATCGGCGGCAAGCCACGGCTCACCAGCATCTTGCGCTTAATTTCCAGCTCTTCAGGCGTTTCATAGCACGCATATAAACGGCCATCGGCAATCAGCTTTTGCTTGGCGGCCTCGTATTTTTCAAACCGGTCAGATTGTTTGGCGGTTTCGTCCCATTCCAGCCCCAGCCATTGCAGGTCGGATTTCAGCGCCACTTCATATTCGGCTTTCGAACGCTCGGCATCGGTATCGTCCACGCGCAGCAAAAACCGCCCGCCATTAGCTTTGGCATACAGCCAGTTTGTGATGGCGGTGCGCATATTACCCACATGCACATAGCCGGTTGGCGATGGGGCAAAACGAACAAATACAGATGAATCAGTCATAGCGTTCCTCTAACTTGGAACGCTGTTTTAGTGGATTTACCCGCGCGCTACAAGGGGATATTGCGCGGCATATAATTGAGAAGAAGGTGAGTGCGGCAGCTGCTTTACTGAACTAGCGGGCAGCCCCTACATCTTGCGAGCCACGGTCGAGCAGCGCTGCAGCAGCTGATCCTGCCAGCACCGCACCGGCGCCAATGGCGCTCACTTTGCCCCAATGCACCTGCCCGGCATCATTCATCACTACTTTACACAGACGCTCACCCCATTTCGAACCGGCTTTCACCTCTTGTTCCAGCGGCACTAATTCACTGCCCGCTTTTGCGGGCACCAGCTCGCCACTTTGCGGTGGCGTTTCCACTTTAACGGTAGGTGCTTCCGGCGAACGGATTGGTTCGGCCGTAGGTTTTGCTGTTGGCTCTGCTGTTGGCTCTGCGGCAGGTGTCTCAGGCGTCGCTTCACCTGCTTGCACCTCGGCGCCAGCTTCTGCTTCCACGGCGGGTTCTTCAGGCGTTGCGCCTTCGGCTGGTTGTGTCATATCTGCTTCCCCCTGTTGTGTTGCACGGCGCTCCGCCAATTGGTGCTGTGACTGCATGTTAACGCCACCACCTAATGGCACGCTTTTACCCTGACGACTGCCAATCAACGGCTCGCCTTCGGGGCGTGTTTTTACGTTTAATATTTGTTTTGTCCGCAGCCCTTCAAACTCGGTCAGCGGGATCGCCTCTCCTTCGGGGCTAACCACATGCCACAAACCATCCTGCTGCTCCAGCGTGTGGCCTTCGGGCAATATCAATCCACCATCGCCATGGTTAAATGCCACCTCCAAACCACTCGGATGCGTCATCTTCTCCAGCGTCACCCCGAAATAGCGCAGCGGGTCGAAGCGCAGAGAGCCAACGCGTGAAGCAAGATTCTGTAGCCAAGTTTTTATCATACCTCACCATACCACAGTGCTATGGCGTAAAATATGACGATTAAGTGAAAACAGTAGGGTCGCAGAATCGCTTAGTCGCCCTGCAACACCCAGTGATTAGTGATGGGATAGCGGCGGTCGCGGCCAAACGACATATTGCTCACCTTCACTCCCGGTGCGGATTGACGGCGCTTATATTCAGCATTAAACACCAGCATCGCCACCTTCTGTACAGTCTCCGCATCGTAGCCTTCCGCAATCAGATCTTCCGCGGCTTTGCGTTTCTCGATCAACTCGATCAACAGCTTGTCCAGCAGCTCATACGGCGGCAATGAGTCTTCGTCTTTCTGGTCATGGCGCAATTCTGCGGTCGGCGGTTTGGTAATCATACGCTCAGGAATCACCGCGCTCACAGGCCCCTGCAGCAAGGGCAAGTCGCCCTCATAGCGATTGCGCCAGCGCGACAGCTTAAACACGCTCATCTTATAGATATCGCACAGCACCGAATACCCGCCGCACATATCGCCGTATAGCGTCGAATACCCTACCGACAACTCACTTTTGTTACCCGTCGACAGCACCATATCACCAAACTTGTTGCTCAGCGCCATCAACAGCACACCACGCAAACGCGCCTGAATATTCTCTTCGGTCAGATCGGGCGTGGTGTCAGCAAACTGCTCGGCCAGCATATGTTCCATCGCCTCCATACCTTCGGCAATCGGAATGGTGGAGAAACGAATGCCTAAATTCTCTGTCAGCTGTTTGGCGTCTTCCAGACTTTCCTTTGAGGTGTAGCGCGAAGGCATAAACACCCCATGCACTTTGTCTGCGCCGAGCGCGTCGGCCGCTACGGCAGCGGTCAGGCCAGAGTCGATGCCCCCCGACAAGCCAAGCACCACACCGGGGAATCCATTCTTCTGCACATAGTCGCGCAGGCCAAGCACCATCGCCTGATACATGGTTTCCAGATCGCCCTGACTTTCCACATACGGGCCATCCACACAATACCAGCGCCCATCGCGCTTTTCCCATGTGGTGTCGGCGACTTGCGTATTAAACGCATCCAGCCGCGCCACATCCTTATTGGTATGATCCACAATGTAAGAGCGGCCATCAAACACCAGCTCGTCTTGCCCTCCTACCAGATTCACATAAATCACCGGCAGGCCTGACGACTCCACTGCACGGCTAACCACATCGCGGCGCAGGCTGGCCTTGCCTGTTTCATACGGCGAGCCATTCTGTGAAATAATCAATTCAGCGCCCTGCCGTGCCAAATGCGGTGCCCAGCGCGGATCCCATGTCTCTTCACAAATCAGCACGCCAAGCCGCATGCCACGCCAACGCATAGGGGCTGGCACATCGCCTTTGGTAAAAATACGCTTTTCGTCAAACACACCATAATTTGGCAGGCTGCGCTTGCGGCGGATATGCGTGATCGCACCTTTCTCGATCATCACAGTGGCATTATACACATCGCCCTCTTCCTTCCACAAACCACCCACCAATGCGGAGCATTGTGCGTCTTCGGTCTCGCGGGCAATACGGTACAGCGCGGTCATAGCGCGCTCACAAAACTGATCTTTGAACACGATATCTTCACACGGATAGCCTGTGACAGCCATTTCGGGAAATACCACCAGATCCACCCCACGGGCGTCGGCTTCTTTGATATGTTTGATAATGTTATCCGCGTTCGCGCGCATCGCGCCTACGGTGTAATTATCCTGAACCAGTGTTATTTTAAGTGTATCTGTAACCATGCAGTCTTTGTAACGCGCAGCCCTGCCCGATCCAAGTAAATTGTACATAAAGACATAGCGTGCCGCCCCTGTCATTTCACACAAATGTCACATATCAAACGAAAAAAAAACGGCATAATGCCAGCATCTTATATATGAAAGGGCTAGGAATATGGCGAAAGAAATAACCGAAGAACGACTAAAGGAAACAGCAACCAAAATTCAGGACAAGCTGAATGCGGACAAACAGGTGCGCGCGGAATGTGAAAAAGTGGCACTGGCGCTCAGTCGATTCAACGAAAGCGACCAAAAGGTAGATCCGGATAAAATCCAAATCAAAGTTTCATTAACGGAGCCGATGCGTGGCGACAGCGTAGGACATTTATCGGTCCAAGCATTCCTAAAAGACGCTGTGGTTGAAGGGCTCGGCGAAGATGCTATTTATGCGTCAAAGATTCACGGCCTTCCGATTCTGCAAAAGGCGCTGCAAGCGTTCCCTTCAGCAATGCGTGAACAGGTCAAAGCAGGGCCAGTAGCATATCACGACCCATACGACAAATATCCCGTTATGAGCTTCACCTACGACGTGCCGTCCGAACGCCAGTTAAGTGCGTTGGAAAATCATTTCCGCGATAAGGTGATGGGTATTTTCTAGAGCTTTTGCGTTAGCTCAGGCACTGCCTCGAATAAATCGCCGACCAGCCCATAATCGGCAATGTCGAAGATCGGCGCGTTTTCGTCCTTGTTGATCGCCACGATCACTTTGGAATCTTTCATGCCTGCCAAATGCTGAATCGCGCCTGAGATGCCCACGGCAATATACAGCTCGGGCGCGACAACCTTACCGGTTTGCCCCACCTGATAGTCGTTAGGTACATAGCCCGCATCCACCGCTGCGCGGCTAGCACCAATAGCG
>PBPD01000065.1 GCA_002725445.1 Rickettsiales bacterium | reverse complement strand
TTACCAATAATGCCGGAGATCGGCGCATAGACCTTCGTATAATCCAGATTGATTTTGGCCTGTGCAACCGCTGCCTTGGCAATGGCAATATCGGCATTGGCCTGTGCGAGGCTCGCCTGAATATCCTCATATTCCTGTTTGCTGACCGCATCAATTTTCACCAGCTCTTCATAGCGGTTATTCCGCGCCTTGATGGATTTCACGTTCGCCTGCGCCTTTTGCACATCCGCTTTGGCGCTGTCATAGGCCGCCTGATAGGGGGCAGGATCAATCTGGTAAAGTTGCTGACCTTCCTCCACCGCGCTGCCTTCCTTAAACAGCCGTTCGGTAATGATGCCGCTGACTTGTGGGCGTATCTCCGCTACTTTATAGGCCGTTGTGCGACCGGGCAGCTCTTCATAGATCGTCACTGGCTGTGATGAAAGACGAATGGCTTGCAGAGGGCGTGCTTGCTGTGCCGCACCCGCCTCAGTGCTTTGCGACGGATCGCCACCGCTAAACAGCCAATAACCGATGGCGGCTGCGGCAACCAATCCTATAAGTACGAATAGTATTTTTTTCATATTCTACAGCTCCTTGCTGCTAGCGGTCTATTTTCTTTGTGGACATTTCCAATTTATGTATGATACCATACATCCGTGTATGTATAATAGTCAAGCATTAATCATTGCAAGTAGGGAAAAGCATGGCACGAAAAACGAAGGAACAGGCCGAAGCGACAAAGGGAGCAATTTTAGAGGCTGCTGCCAAAGTGTTTGTCGAAAAAGGCGTCTCAAAAGCTACGTTGGAAGAAATCGCCAGAGAAGCAAGTGTCACGCGGGGAGCCATCTATTGGCACTTTAAGAACAAGGCGGATATTTTCGCGGCACTGCATGAAGAATTATTTGTTTCCTTCTCCGAAATGCTGTTTCAGGGGCTCGAGAAAAACCACCCGCACCCATTGGAACAGCTGGAAACACTGTGCGTAGATTTGATCAAAGACCTTGAAGAGGATGAGCAAAAAAAACGAGTGCTGACGATTTTCTTCCTGAAATGCGATTATTCTGGAGAAATGGAGTGTTTTTTGGAATGCCAGCGACGACAGAAAAAAGAGAGCATGAAACTCTTCTCGCGTTATTTCGAGCGGGCGCAGGAAAACGGCACTCTGCCGGAGCATGTGAACCCGTCTGTTCTGCCTCATGCGCTGATGTGTTACCTGACCGGTATTGCCATTGAATATTTGCGTAACCCCGAAATATTTCGGCTAAACGAAGAGGCAGAATCGTTGACGCGGTTGTTCTTCAGGGGATTGGATACTCCACGCTAGGCATTCATTATGGGCGAACAAAAAAATACGAACACGAAACCACGCATTGCCATTATCGGCGCAGGATTTGGCGGACTTGCCGCTGCCCGCGCTCTGAAACATGCAGATGCCGATGTCTTCCTCATCGACCGCCGCAACCATCACTTGTTTCAGCCCTTGCTTTATCAGGTGGCGACCGCCGCGCTTTCTCCAGCACAGATTGCCCAACCTATCCGCGCCATCCTGCGTAAGCAGCGTAACTGTAGCGTGGTGCTGGGGGAAGTGACCGGTATCGACAAGGAGCAAAACCGCGTCTATGGCGCGAAGGGTGAACTGATCTATGATTACCTCATCGTCGCCACGGGAGCCACTCACGCCTACTTCGGCAACGAAGCGTGGAGTGCCTATGCCCCCGGCCTGAAATCCATTGAGGATGCCACTGCCATCCGCCAGCGCATTCTGTCTGCCTTTGAACGTGCCGAGATTGCAGAGAGCGAGGAAGAACAACAGGCCTTGCTCACATTCGTTATTGTTGGCGGTGGGCCGACGGGGGTGGAACTAGCCGGAGCCATCGCAGAACTGGCACGCCATACACTCAAGGGCGAATTTCGCCGCATCAATCCGGCTAATGCCCGCGTTATTCTGGCCGAAGGGGGTGATCGCGTGCTCAAACCATTCCTGCCCAAGCTCTCCGCACGGGCGGCAGGTGATCTACAAAAACTTGGCGTGGAGTTACGCACGGGACAGGCGGTTTCTGAATGCACCCGTGAAGGGGTGAGATTGGGTGATGAGTGGATTCCAGCGCGTACCATTCTATGGGCCGCAGGCGTGAAGGCATCGCCCGCCGCTGCATGGCTGCAAGTGCCAGCCGATCGTGCTGGGCGCATTACGGTACAGCCCGACCTGAGCGTCGAGGGCTATCCCAACATTTTCGTCATTGGCGACACCGCCGCAGCACAAAACCCCGACGGTACTCCTGTGCCGGGGCTGGCTCCTGCCGCCATGCAACAGGGCAAATATGCCGCATCGGTCATTCTCGCTCGGTTGCAAGGCAAACACGCACCTGCTGCTTTCTCTTATAAAGATTATGGCACGATGGCGACCATCGGACGCGGCAAAGCCATCGCACAATTTAAGTTTGGAACAGCCTCCGGCCTGTTTGCATGGTGGCTATGGGGCGTGATTCACATGATGCCGCTGGTGGGGTTCCGCAATCGCATGGTGGTGGCTTGCGACTGGCTCTGGGCATACTTCACCCATGAACGCGGCGTGCGGCTGATTACCGTATCCAAAGATGCCGAAAGTGAATTATAATGCCTGATAAAGGATAGCCTCAGCTTCTCTCCGGCGTACCAACCCTTTTAGCTTCCGGCCACCGGCCCATACCCAGCGCAGGAATTCCCGTGGCACATTTTCATGCTCTTCACGATTCACCTTCCGGCGCAGTGTAGAGCGCTGTAAAGCACCACCACCCAGATTGAAGGTAAACGACACCAGTGCATCAAACTGGCCATCTGTCAGTGGTACATTGATTAACCGCAGCACAGCATTTTCTGCAGCCAGCACATCTTTAATCAGCAGTGCTTCGCCTGCAGCTTCACTGATGCCATTTTCAAACATCTTATGCTCACCCTTGCGGATCAGGTGACCATAGCCGATCGTCGGCAAGCCAGCTGCATCCAGATAGATTTCCGATTCAAAGCCTTCAAATGATTTGATGAGATCGATGCCATTTTTCGTGATATGTCTCATTTCCCGCTCCGGACTTTACACATGGCACGTTGGCCGAAGTAAAAGCTGATGATGCCTGCGAAGATTGCCTGATCTTCCGTCGACCACAGCATATCCATGTGCCAAGGCAGCGGATTGCCGGTGATATTCACTTTCTCACGAGCAATATCGAGATGGTAAGAGCCTGCCCATGCTGGGGGAATGCCCAACAGAACAGTGCAGATTAAAAGTAAAAATAGTCTCATAATATCTCCTAATATTAATAGGTTCAGTGGCGCAGAAGCACCATCAATTAAACGCACTTGTAGCGTGAACGATTAGGAGAGTTGTTTGGGCGGCTGAAATACGCCTTCCGGCTGGCATGAGTGAACAGACTGTGTTCCGAAGGTTTGCACGGATGAGGCAACTTCACCTGCAGCAGAGGGTTGTTCCGGCATAGCGCTCATTTTTACGCAGTGCATACAACTGCACCCCTTACAATCAGCTTTCGTTTTAGTGTCTTTTTCAGCCTTCTGATGGCATGGCATATCCATGTTGCTATCCGCATTATCATCCATCTGCATCTGCTTGGCAGAAGAATCCATTTTCATGCAGCAAGGCATAGCAGCATTTGCTACGCTACCTGTTACCAGTGCGAAGCAGACAAACAATAAGGATATGGCCTTCAAAATGCTCATATTTTTATTATAGGGCTATATTCTTAATATTCAATGTGATTAAAGTATTGACTACCACTTCTCTGCCTCTTCCAGGATGGCATCCCGCGTTAAGACATTCCGCTTTTTCCGCATGCTGTTTTTGTTCCAGAGCAGATACACAGTGCTGATCGGCGGGTTGGCAGGAGAAAGCAATATATGCAGTTGGCCTTGATTGAGGTTCTCTTCTACCATGCATTTGGGCAATACGCTGTAACCTACACCCTGGCAAAGCAGGTTTTGTATGATGCTGAGATCTTCAACGCTGATGACTGGGCGATCGATCTGATCCTGCTTAAACACTTCCGCGTAGTATTTGTGAATATAATTGAATTTCTCTTCATATACCAACATCGGAACTTCGGATAAAAGCTGCGGTGTTATCGGTTTTCCCTCCAACTTCTCCTTCCACTCCGGCGCGGCGAGCAGCACCAGCTCACATTGGTAAATTTTACGGTAGCCAATACTGGAATTCTCAACGAAGCGCTCGGTGATCGCCAGATCTAAAATATCCTCCTGAATCAATTCGTGGACTTTATTTGGGCTGCTGACCTGCAGCACCGTTTTTATATTATGTTCGGCAAGTGAAGCGAATGCCGGGATCATCTTGGCGTTATTAAATTCTTTCGGCCCGCCAATATGGACAGTGCCTTCCACGTCCTCGGAGGTGGCGCGGGACTGGTTAAAAATGACCTCAATGGAATCGATGTGGTGAGCTAGGGAGTTGGCTAATTCATCCGCTATTCTGGTTGGCTCCAGCCCCTTGCCGTTACCGTTACGCCTAAATAATTGTTTGCCCATTTGTTGCTCTAACGAACTGATCTGCTTTGAGATCGCCGGTTGGGTCAGGTTTAATTGCCTACTGGCCTTGTTATACGATCCGCTACGATATACCGTTATAAAAGTTCTCAAAAAGGTGAAATAACTCATCCGCCCCCCTGCATTTCGCTACAGCTTGCGAGTTGGGCATGTTCAAACTCCAACGTGGAATGCCCCACTTCAAACCGCTCCGAAAGCAAGGTTTTGAGCGCATCCTTTACCTGCTCAATATCTGCCAGTTGCGACGCATCAGTGACCACATGCGCTTCGAGCGCGTTGTGATGCTCATCCAACTGCCAGATATGGACATGGTGGACATTTTTTACGCCATCGATGCTTTCCATGGCGGTGATGACTTCTGCGATGGAAAGATGCTCCGGCGTGCCTTCCATCAATAGATGGATGGTATTTGGTAACATCGAAAACCCCTGCCATAGCACATAACCGGCAATGATGAGTGTGAGTAAGGTGTCCATCCAATACCAGCCATAAAGCAGAATCAGCGTTCCGGCGATGATCACCCCAACCGAAGCCAGCGCGTCCGAGACGTTGTGCAGAAACGCTGCTTTGATGTTCATGCTCTTTTTCGACATGGCGTAGGTAAGCATGGCGGTGGCAATATCGATGATCAGTGCAATTCCGGCAACAATCACCACCGTCCAACCTTCAATCTCCTCTGGCTCCACGAAGCGCCAGAGTGCCTCGTAAATCAGATACAGACCGATAATAACTAGGGTGGTCAGGTTAATCAGTGCGGCGATGATTTCCGCCCGTTTATACCCAAAGGTTTTCAACTCGTCGGCTGGCTTGCGTCCAATCTTGCGGGCAAAGAGTGCGATGCCGAGGGAGGCGGCATCGCTTAGATTATGCAGGGCATCGGCAATCAGCGACAGGCTGCCGGAGACAATGCCGCCGATCACCTGAGCCAGTGTCAGCAATACATTAACCCCAACAGCGACAATCAGCCGCTTATCTCTCATGTTTTCTGCGCCATGATCATGTCCGTGTCCCATGCTACACCTCTTCTTTGCGTTCTTTGCTGTGGAACAGCCTGTAAAGGGCGGGCAACACCAGCAACGTTAA
>PBPD01000064.1 GCA_002725445.1 Rickettsiales bacterium | reverse complement strand
TTCGTGCCGTCGATGTTCATCGCGCACGAACCACAAATGCCCTCGCGGCACGAGCGGCGGAAGGTGAGGCTGCTATCCATCTCATCCTTAATTTTGATCAGTGCATCCAACACCATCGGCGCGCATTCATCCATATCAACTTCGTATTTATCCATACGGGGATTCTTAGGCTCGCCTGTTTTTTCATCCACATCATTGGGATCCCAACGATAGATGTTGAACACGCGTACATTCTTGGCCCCTTCCGGTGCTTTGTGGCGCGCGCCCTTGGTTACTTTTGAATTACGTGGCAGTGCAAACTCAACCATGTGTGCCTCTCCTTCTACTTGGCTGCCGTCTTTTGTTCAGACGGCAAAAATTCTGGCAGCATCGGCATGCCGATCTGCTCTTTTGAATTAATCTCATTGATGGTCTTACGCATCACAACATAACGCTCAGGAAATGTGGGGTGCGTGGAACTAAGGGTAATACCTTCCGGGTTGTAGCGGCTCATCGCAGCCCAGAACTCAGGTGCTTCGGCAATCGGGTAACCAGCGCGCTTCAGAATATACAAGCCTATATAGTCGGCTTCATTCTCAAAATCAGAGGAATAGGCTAGTTGGCCTACCTGAGCACCTGCCTGACCCAGCTTGCCTGTGCCCGCAAATACATCGACCGCTGATCCAAGCAGTACGCCTGCTAGTACGTTTTGGCCATTGCGCTGCGGGTGGCGCATGATGTTATGCGCAAGCTCGTGTGCGAGCACAAACGCCAGATGCGTGTCTTTTTCGGCAAACGCCATCATGGTGCTGCTAATGACGACTTTACTGCCATCCGCGTAAGCGTTAACGCCGGGCACTTCTTCTGATAGCTCAATTTCAAAGCTACAGATTGGCTGGCGTGGCGTGTTGGTTTGAATTTCCTCACAGATATGCGTTGCCTGTGGGGCTACTTTGTCTGCAATGCTGTCCAGCCGTTCGCGCATCGCATCTGTCACTTCTACGGGCTCTTTAATCTTCGGAAACGGGTTGCTTTGTGCCGCCTCTTGCTGGCGCATTTGCTCGGCCTTAATTTCCGCGGCGGTAACGGGCGGCGCATAGGTGGTGGGTTTGGCGCATGCGGTCAGTGCCAATATACCAGCCAAGACTATGCCATAGCGTAGGTGCATTACTATTAATATACCCGTTTTTTCGGTGGAATCACATCCACTTCATCGCTGAGCGTGTGCATATGTACGGGACGATAATCGATATTGCTTTTACCTTTTTCGTCCAGCCAGCACAGCGTGTGTTTCATCCAGTTTTCATCATCACGGTCCGGATGGTCTTCCTGCGCATGAGCACCGCGGCTTTCTTTGCGGTTTGCTGCGCTTTCCATGGTGATGACCGCTTGCGAGCGTAGATTATCCAGCTCCAGCGCCTCCACCAGATCGGTGTTGAAGACCAGACTGCGGTCGCTAATGTGCAGCTCCTCATACGAGTCGTATACTTTGCCGATTTTACCCACACCTTCCTGCAGGCTTTCATCGGTGCGGAATACGGCTGCATGGTCCTGCATCACTTTCTGCATGCTACCGCGAATTTCTGCTGTGCGCAGCGATCCGTCGGCATAGCGCACCTTGTCCAGACGTGCCAGCGACTTCTCGGTTTGCGACTCTGGAATATGCGGATGGGTCTGGTTTGGCTTGATGGTCTCACGTGCGCGGTGCGCCGCGGCACGCCCAAACACCACCAGATCCAGCAATGAGTTTGAGCCCAGACGGTTAGCGCCATGCACGGATACACAGCCCGCTTCACCAATCGCCATCAGGCCTGGCACAACCGAGTCTGGATTACCATCTTTCAGGGTGACTACTTCGCCGTGATAGTTGGTTGGAATACCGCCCATATTATAGTGTACGGTCGGCAACACTGGGATTGGTTGCTTGGTTACATCCACACCAGCAAAGATTTTAGCCGTTTCGGAAATGCCTGGCAGGCGCGCGTGCAGCACGTCGGCTGGCAGGTGATCCAGATGCAGGTAGATATGGTCGCCATTTTTACCCACGCCACGGCCTTCACGGATTTCCATCGTCATCGAGCGCGATACCACATCACGCGAGGCAAGGTCTTTGGCCGAAGGTGCATAGCGCTCCATGAAGCGCTCGCCTTCGGAATTCACCAGATAGCCACCTTCACCACGTGCGCCCTCGGTGATCAGGCAGCCTGCGCCATACACGCCGGTTGGGTGGAATTGTACAAACTCCATATCCTGCAGCGGAATGCCTGCACGCACTGCCATACCGCCACCATCGCCGGTGCAGGTATGCGCAGAAGTGCACGAGAAATAGGCGCGGCCATAGCCACCCGTGGCCAGCACAGTCTGGTGGCCGTGGAAACGGTGTAGCGAACCATCATCCAGATTGAGCGCCAGCACACCACAGCATTTGCCGTCATCATCCATCAGGAGATCCAGCGCAAAATACTCGATAAAGAACTTCGCCTGATGGCGCAGAGCCTGCGTGTAAAGTGTGTGCAGAATAGCGTGACCCGTACGGTCAGCTGCCGCACAGGTGCGCACAGCCGGTGGGCCTTCGCCATATTGCGTGGTCATTCCACCGAAGGGGCGCTGATAGATTTTGCCTTCCGGCGTACGGCTGAATGGCACACCGTAATGTTCCAGCTCGATCACCGCATCCATCGCGTTTTTACACATATATTCGATCGCATCCTGATCGCCCAGCCAGTCTGAACCTTTCACAGTATCATACATGTGCCAGCGCCAGTCATCATCGGAGATGTTACCCAGCGCAGCACTGATGCCGCCCTGTGCCGCTACCGTGTGCGAGCGGGTAGGGAATACTTTAGTCAGGCAGGCGGTAGACAAGCCCTCAGCGGCCATACCGAATGTTGCGCGCAAGCCTGCGCCGCCAGCTCCCACCACGATCACATCATAATAGTGATCCTGAATCTCATATGCTTTGTCGCCGATTGCGGCGCTCTGATTTCCTTGACTTGTCGTGTGCTTTTCCGTCATTGAAATTCTCTCAAATTATATCGATTAAATGCCGTAAATATGCAGCTTGATAATAGCAAACAAGCTGGTTGCAGCGATGGTCAGGAACAGAAAATTATTCCCGATCAGCAGCACATATTTAGGCAGAGGTTTGTGAACATAATCTTCGATGACTACTTGCAGGCCAAGCTTCGCGTGGAAGAACATAGCGCCCAACATAATAGTCAACACCACCGCTCGCAGTGGCTCTTGCAACCAAATAGCGACATCCAGCGGATCTGCTGCCAGCAGTACAGTCAGCAGCGAATACATGAACCAGATGCTGGTTGGAATGATAATCAAAGCGCTCAGGCGCTGCAGCCACCAGTGGTGCGAGCCTTCTTTGGCGCTGCCCAGGCCGCGCGCATTAGCAAGTGGATTGCGTAAAGCTTCGTTTTTTTTCATGATTATGCCCCCATCGCCAGTGCGTTACACACATGCCACCATGTGCCAGCAGTCAGGCCGACAGCCAACAGCACCACAAACCAGCCGCTTTTGGTCATCACCGGTAGGCTAAAGCCTTTGCCAATATCCCAGAACAGATGGCGAATGCCGTTGGAGAGGTGGTAGTAGAAGCAGAAGGTCCATCCTACCAGCAGGACTTGACCAATCCAGTGATCAAACAGCTGCATATAATCGTTAAAATATTCTGCGTTGAAGGCCGCGGCCCACAGCCATGCTGCCAACACTACCAGCCCTGCACTCAATGCAATGCCTGTGAGGCGGTGGCTAATAGATAACACAGAGGATATCTGCGGCTTATAGATAGTTAAATGCGGCGAAAGAGGCCGTGCTTCTTGTGCTTTAGTCATAATAATACGCTAATAATTTGGTAATTAGAGTTTCGTGCACATTATTTATATGCAATCAGGCTAGGGTAAGTCTAGTTTTTACTCATAAATTTTTCTTAATGGAACTGTCACACACCAAACTGTTGCAGGGAGGTATAGTAGCAAAAAAATAAAACACCACGGGAACAAGCATGGCACAAGACACTACCACTGATCAGCCAGATGATCAGGAACAAGTTAGTAGCTGGGCGCAACGCGTCTCTGAGCCTCAACCTCACAAGCGTAAAGCGGGTATTTTTATTTTTGGCGACACCAAGCCGCGAGATGAAGATGGCAAGCGTGTGCGCGATGAGGATGGTGAAAAAACCAGTGAGTTGAAAGTGCTGGCGCCATGGACTGAGGGAAATTTCTCTACGGATGGTCGCAAAGCCTACCTGATTCCGAAAGGTACGATCGATGAAGGTGAGGATGTAAAAGAAGCCGCCATTCGGGAAGTGGCAGAAGAAACGGGTATTTTCCTTGACGAAATTCCTAATGACCCGCGCCCGGAATCCGAGCGGCGCTATCTGTATGATCCTTCCAACCCGAAGCATGTGGAATGGAAAGAAAGCGGCGAAGACAAATTCTACCCAGGCGCAGAAATTAAATGCTGGCTGGCTGACGGTGAGCCTGTTTTTGATGGCATGCTGCCGACTAACCGTGGAAACCCCGCGCATCACATTATGTATGGTGTGAAAGTGAAGGGCATCGAAACCCTGCATGAATACATCAAGCACCGCGATAATGGGCCAGAAGGCAAGCCCGTGGTGAAACATAAAGCGATTGATCTTGTAGAGCAGCAGGCAGACACGCTACCAACCTTTGAGCAATTGCTGGAAACCTTGCGCACAGGCTATTGGAACGGGGTGGATGATCGCCTGTATGGCCGTCTGTTTGACCCGAATTTTAAGGAAACCGAAAAATATTACCTCTGGCGTCAGGAAACCGCCAACATGAACCGCGCGGTTAACGAGCTGATTCAGCAGCAAGGCGATTCGATCAGCCTTGCGGATGCGCGCGCCGTTATCAGCGATGCCAAAGAACGGTTTGAGAAGATTGAAAAGGGCGAGATCAAGATTGAAACGCCTGAGCAGCTCGATGATCTGTTCCAGACGACCAGCATTCAAAACACCATCAAAGACGATTTGAAGGCCATTCGTAAGTTTATGGAAGGGCAGGGCAAATATGGAGATGTGTTTGAAAAAATCGGCATGGAGCCCCTGATTAACGATGCCAAAGGCTTCAAAATGGATACCAAGCAGCATCCGCTACGCTATTATCAGGAGAGTGCGGATATTATTCCTGCGGAGGAATATCTGGAGCGCATGGTAAGCTTTGCTGAAGAAAATGAAGGTGGCCAGTACCATTGTTCGCAATTCAACCGTATGATAAACGACCGTGCGCCGGGACGGCGCTTTAAGGGCGAGCGTAGTTCTATAGCCGACGTGGTGGTAGCTGCCGTTGAGGCGGCGGATCAGGAGTCCAAGGCAGATTTGGAGACGCAGCAGGATGATTCGAAATGGAATGATCTGAAAGAGCGTGTTGACGCGTTGGCCAGCAAGGTGCGCTTCAAAAACGCAGAATCCAGCCGTTCTGTCGCTTAAGCGGCAAGTTTTTCTTTAAGGTTAAGCAGTTCTTTGGCGCGATCATAATGCAGGCGCTCGATCATTCGGCCGTTAAGCAGTGTGACCGCCCGGTGTTGCTGGATAGCTTCTTCATAGGTTGCGACAATCGCTTCAGCTTCTTCAAACTCGTCTGGCGTGGGGGAGAAAAGATGATTAGCCACCTCAATTTGCTTCGGATGAATAAGGGTTTTGCCGTCGAATCCTAGCATTCGCCCTTGCTC
The DNA here is from genome assembly GCA_002725445.1 of Rickettsiales bacterium. Classification (GTDB taxonomy): domain Bacteria; phylum Pseudomonadota; class Alphaproteobacteria; order Rickettsiales; family UBA3002. The sequence continues at coordinate 7,835 of PBPD01000064.1, read as the reverse complement.
GGCCTCTCGTTGCAGGCCTTCGTCATCGCTCAGATTAACCCATGTGCCATCAAAGGCAATTTTGTGATAGGCGCGGGCGCACATTACGGTTTTTTGCAGCGCATATTGCATGCCTGTGCGCTCCGAGCTCTGGCGTATGCGTAGGTCATTGCGCAGGTCATTGGTGCCCATCACCAGCGCTTGCACCTGCGGCAGCTGCGCCATCGCTTCCAGATTGCAGATGCCTTTCGGGGTTTCGATATTCAGCCATAATGGCTTGTCTGCAGCACCTTGCTGGGCGAGCAAGCGCGCGGCTAGTTTTACTTCTTTTACGCTATTTGCCTTTGACAGCATGATGGCATCGCACCCGCTATAGGCGGCCATATTCACATCTGCCAGGTGCCAGTCGGTGCTGGAATGGTTAAGGCGAATAACGGTGGTGTGGTGGCTGAAATCGTCCTGCTTCAGATGCTCGGCAATGGTATCGCGCGCTTTGTCTTTGGTGTCAGGCGACACGCCGTCTTCGAGATCGAAAATCAGCACATCGGCGGGCAGGGTGCATGCTTTACGCATCGCGCCCTCATGATCGCCCGGCACGAAAAGGGCAGAGCGATATAGCCCCTTCACCATAACTTACGCCGCTGCCTTTGGCATCAGGTTGAAGCGCTCAACCAGCGTTTCAGCAATTTGCACTGCGTTGAGTGCCGCGCCTTTGCGCAAATTGTCTGATACTACCCACATATTCAGGCCGTTCTCGATGGTTGGGTCTTTGCGCAAACGCGAGATATAGGTCGCATCGTCACCCGCACATTCCACCGGCGTGATATAGCCAGCATCTTCACGGCGATCCAGCACTTCCACGCCGTCTGCTTCGTTCAGAAGTGCGTATGCTTCTTCTTCGCTCATCGGATTGGTGAATTCAATATTCACCGACTCCGCATGCCCAACAAAAACGGGTACACGCACGCATGTCGCGGTCACTTTAATGGCGGGATCGAGAATTTTCTTGGTTTCCTCGATCATTTTCCATTCTTCTTTGGTGCTGCCATCATCCATGAACACATCAATATGTGGAATCACATTGAACGCGATGCGCTTGGTGAATTGTTCCGCTTCGCGGTTCTCGTTCATATACAAACCTTTGGTTTGGTCGTACAGCTCATCCATGGCTGATTTGCCGGCGCCAGACACTGACTGATAGGTGGACACTACCACACGTTTGATCGGGTTGGCACGATGCAGGGGCGCCAGCGCTACCATCATTTGAATGGTAGAGCAGTTCGGGTTAGCGATAATGTTTTTCTTACCATAATCCGCTAATGCGTCCGGATTCACCTCTGGCACAACCAGCGGCACATCCGCGTCCATGCGGAAGAAGGACGTATTGTCGATGACAACGCAGCCAGCAGCGGCAGCACGCGGCGCATGCACTTTCGACACCGCCGAACCCGGCGAGAAAAGCGCGATATCTGTGCCGGTAAAGTCGTAATCTTCGAGCGATTGCGCTTTCAGAATTTCGGTGTCGCCAAAGCTCACTTCTTTGCCTTTTGAGCGTGAGGAAGCCAGTGCGACTACTTCACGCACAGGAAAATTGCGTTCTGCCAAAATCTCCAGGATTTCGCGCCCTACATTGCCGGTTGCCCCGACGACTGCTACTTTATAACTCATATCTGCCTTTTGCTTCTTTTTTGGTTTCCGTTAGGCGGCGGCTTTGTTGCGCAAACGCTCCAGCTCGCCAATGATGGCATCACCCATTTCGGGCGTGCCCACCTGTTCTGCACCGTCCTGCATAATGTCGCCCGTACGTTTGCCGCTGGCCAACACCGCATTGACCGCCGCTTCCAGCTGATCAGCCTCTGTGCCCATATCAAACGAATAACGCAGCATCATAGCGAAGCTCAAAATGGTGGCGATAGGGTTTGCAACGCCTTGGCCGGCAATGTCAGGTGCCGAGCCATGTACTGGTTCGTAAAGGGCGGCGCGCTTGCCGTCTTTTTCTTCGCCCAGACTAGCCGATGGCAGCATACCAAGCGATCCGGTCAGCATAGCCGCGCAGTCAGAAAGGATATCGCCAAACATATTGGTGGTTACCACCACATCAAACTGTTTCGGATTGCGCACCAGCTGCATCGATGCATTGTCGACATACATATGGCTCAGCTCGATATCGCTATACTCCGCATCGCCAATTTTCTGCACTTCTTCGCGCCACATTTCGGTTGCTTCCAGCACGTTGGCTTTGTCTACCGAGCATAGTTTTTTGCCGCGTTTTTGCGCCAGATCGAACGCCACGCGCGCAATGCGCTGTACTTCCCAGTCGTGATACACCAGCGTGTTGCGTCCAACGCGTGCATTGCCTTCTGTTGCAACGCCGCGCGGCTGACCAAAATAGATGCCGCCGGTTAATTCGCGCACAATCATAATGTCCAGCCCGCTCACCAGCTCGCGTTTCAGGCTCGATGCATCGGCCAGTGCGTCAAAGCAAATGGCAGGGCGCAAATTAGCAAACAGCCCCAATTCTTTGCGTATGCCCAGCAGGCCTTTTTCGGGGCGCACGCTGATATCCAGCGGCTCCCATTTCGGTCCACCTACAGCACCCAGCAAAATCGCATCGGCTTTATGCGCTGCGTCAATGGTTGCTTGTGGGAACGGGGTGCCGGTTTCGTCATAGGCGGCGCCACCCAGCAATGCCTCGCTGGCGGTGAAATTTACGCTGCCTTGCTTGGAAAACCAGTCGATAATTTTTTGTGTCTCGGCCACCACTTCGGGGCCAATGCCATCACCCGGCAATAAAAGTATATGTTTTGTGGTCATGCTATCCTCTTGCTGAGCGCAGAAATTTAGTGCGTTAGGCGAGGAGGGTCAAGCCATAAACGCAAGGAAAATAAGGGGTTCAGCCTTATGCGACGCTTTTCACCATCGCCTTAAATGGCTTACCAGTTTTCAACTCGGTAATTTCCAGCGAGTCCCAGACTTTCTGGGTCATGTAAGGCTCGTCTTTCAGCCAGCTATCCACCTCTCCGCGGGTGGCGAAATCGGTGATGATGATGGAGCCAACCATTGCCCCGTTATCATCCAGCATGGCGCCGCCATAGATCATATTACCCTGACGGATTTGGCGATCCATATATTTGAAATGGTCGTCGCGTGCGGCCATGCGGCGATCCATTGCCTGATCATCGGTGGCGTCACGTGCTATGATTGCAAAAGCCATAATGCTCTCCTTACTGCCGCATCAGGCGGCAAACAGCCAGGGCAGGTTGGTGCGCTGCTCGGCTTCATAACTATCGATATGCTCCATCTTCTCCAAGGTCAAGCCAATATCGTCCAGACCATTCATTAGGCAATGCTTACGGAACGGATCAACATCGAAGCTGAACGATTGTTCATTGGCGACCACGATCTGACGTTCCAGATCCACCGTCATTTGGTTGGACGGCTGTTTAGCGATTTCCATCAGTGTCGTTACCGTTTCTTCTGGTAGTGCAATGGGTAGGATGCCATTCTTGAAGCAATTATTGAAGAAAATATCGGCAAAGCTTTCGGCGATCACGCAGCGAATGCCAAAGTCCAGTAGTGCCCAAGGTGCGTGCTCGCGTGAGGAACCACAGCCATAATTATCGCCTGCTATAAGAATCTTCGCTTCGTCATAAACGGGCTGATGTAGAATGAAATCGTCGTTCTTATTGCCATCCACATCATAGCGCATTTCGTAAAACAAACCTTCCGACAGGCCTGTGCGTTTAATGGTTTTCAGAAACTGCTTGGGGATGATCATGTCGGTATCGACATTGTTCAACGGCAGCGGTGCTGCAGTAGCGGTGAGGGTGTCAAATTTTTGCATCGTTTCTCTCCAAAATATTAGAACGGCAAGCCACTACGTTCAGGGTATACAAAATATAAGGCTCTGTCAGTGAAGCCTGATATGGCGGATTCTATTTTTTCTTCCTCTGTAAACATGCCGTCACCAATGATGCCGGGAAGGCCGGCGCGCCCTGCGCCAGTGCCAGAGATTTCTTTGCTCACGAGAGGCTGGTGGGTTTGCATGTCGACAATCGAAACCGTTCCGTCGATGCTGTATGCATCGCCGAAGACGATGGTGCGTGCTGTGCTGGTGTTCAGCTTAAGTTCGTCGATAGATATCACCAACCCGACAGGGCGTCCTGTAGGGGGCATCTTTTGAATTTCACTGACCAATTGACGATACATGATGTCGTAGACAAGGTTGTAATTGGGATCGTTTTGTACGCTGGCATTGCCTGCATCAATGCGCAGCCCTGTCACTTTATGCCTTGTTTGCGTAATATCGCTTACATCTTCCATATGACGCTCGCTAAATGTGTTGCAAGCACCCAGCAACAGTACACAGGACAGTATAGTAACGATTTTTTGCATGATTTCCTACACGGCTACTTTATCGAGCGTGGCGGGTTGGAAGTCGCGCACGTCGGAGAGTTTACCATTGATGGCAGCTGCCACGGCCATACCGGGGCTTACCAGATGGGTGCGGCCACCGCGTCCCTGACGTCCTTCGAAGTTACGATTGGAGGTGGAGGCACAGCGCTCGCCCGGGCTTAGGCGGTCATTGTTCATCGCCAGACACATCGAGCAGCCCGCTTCGCGCCATTCAAAACCAGCTTCGATGAAAATCTTATCCAGCCCTTCCTGCTCGGCCTGTGCTTTCACAAGGCCAGAACCCGGCACCACCATTGCAAGGGTGATATTGCTTGCAACTTTGCGGCCTTTGGCAATAGACGCTGCCTCGCGAAGGTCCTCAATGCGGCCGTTGGTGCATGAGCCGATGAATACTTTGTCGATCACTACATCGGTAAGATTCACGCCTGCATCGAGACCCATATAGTCCAGCGCGCGTTGTACGCCGTCGCGTTTGTCGGCTTCCACCTCGGCAGGGCATGGCACCTGTGCAGTGATAGGCAGCACATCTTCCGGGCTGGTGCCCCATGTCACTTGCGGTACAATATCAGCTGCATTCAGCTCGATCACGCGGTCATAATGTGCGCCTTCGTCGCTTGGCAGGGTTTTCCAAAAGGCGACGGCTTTGTCCCAGTCTTCGCCTTTTGGCGCCATCGGACGGCCTTGTACATAGGCAAAGGTTTTCTCGTCAGGTGCAATCAGGCCGGCGCGGGCGCCTGCTTCAATGCTCATATTGCACACGGTCATGCGGCCTTCCATCGACAGTTCACGGATGGCTTCGCCTGCATATTCTATCACATAGCCGGTGCCGCCAGCGGTGCCGATTTTGCCAATGATGGCCAGCACAATATCTTTGGCGGTGACACCGGCGGGCAGGGTGCCATTCACCTGCACCAGCATATTTTTGGCGCGCGACTGAATCAGTGTTTGGGTGGCCAGCACATGCTCCACCTCGGAGGTGCCAATGCCAAATGCCAGCGCGCCAAAGGCGCCGTGCGTAGAGGTGTGTGAATCGCCACAGACAATCGTCATGCCGGGTTGGGTGAAGCCTTGCTCCGGCCCAACGATATGCACAATACCCTGACGTTCATCATCCATTTTCAGATAGGTGATGTCATTAGCTGCACAGTTTTGCTCGAGCGTGTCGACCTGAATGCGTGAGATTTCGTCTTTGATACCTTCATGGCGATCAGGGGTGGTGGGCACGTTATGGTCAGCTACAGCCAGTGTGGCGTCGGGGCGGCGCACAGGGCGGCCAGCAATGCGCAATCCTTCAAACGCCTGCGGGCTGGTTACTTCATGAACCAGATGGCGGTCAATATAGATCAGGCTCGAGCCATTCTCATCCTGATGAACTAAGTGGTTGTCCCAGATTTTGTCGAATAGAGTGCGTGGTGCGGTCATAATATCTACTAGTTTAAAATGTGAATATGTGCTTTTTCCAAGGGAGATAACTATAGCAAGGATACACCAAAAAGAAAGCCTGATTTACAACGAAAAAAGGCGGAATGCTGCGCATCCCGCCTTTTGATCCATTGCTGGAGGGAGCGTTATGCGCTCGCTTGCTCCGCTTTAGCAGCAGCTTTAGCTTTAGCAGCTGGCTTGTCAGACTTTTTGGTGAAGTCCATTTTTTCTTTAATACGTGCTGCCTTACCAGTACGGCCACGCAAGTAATAGAGTTTCGCACGGCGAACGTCACCACGACGAACACGCTCAACACTATCTACACGAGGGCCATACAGCGGGAATACACGCTCAACGCCTTCACCATGGCTCAGTTTGCGAACGGTGAAAGAAGTGTGTAGGCCGCGCTCTTTACGTGCGATACAAATACCTTCAAAGGCCTGAATACGCTCGTTAGCGCCTTCCACAATACGCACATTCACGCGCACAGTGTCGCCCGGTGCGAACTCGTCAATACGCTTGTTCTCGCTCAAACGTGTTAGCTGCTCTTGCTCGAGTTGCTCAATAATATTCATAGCTTTATCCTTCATCTTCGGTCGCTTGCGCGCAATATTGTTCCCACAAATCAGGTCGACGCTGCTTGGTTATCGCTTTTGCCTGCGCCAGACGCCACTTTTCAATCTCGCCGTGATGCCCGCTCAGCAACGTTTCCGGCACGTTTTGCCCGTCCCATTTGGGCGGCTTAGTATAGTGAGGATATTCCAGTAAGCAAGCATAATCTTTACATAATCCGAAACTTTCCTCTGCCAGCGAGCCTTCTTCGCCGATTACGCCGGGCAACATGCGCACGGTGGCGTCAATCACGGCCATGGCGGCGAGCTCGCCTCCCGTCATCACAAAATCACCTAATGACAATTCAAGAGGTTGATATTTCTCTATAACGCGTTCGTCTATCGCTTCAAACCGTCCGCATAGCATTACTAAGGGGCGCTCGGTGAGTGATTGGAGCAGGGGTTGCGTGATACGTTGCCCGCGCGGGGTGAAATGCACTAGCTGCGCAGAGGGTTGTTGTTCAAGTGCGGCAGTAATCGCGCCATCCACCACATCGGGTTTCATTACCAGCCCGGCGCCGCCGCCATAAGGGGTGTCATCCACCTGCTTATGCTTTCCGATGCCGTAATCGCGGATGTTAATCGTGTTCAGGCGCCAAAGCTCATTGTCGAGTGCGCGGCCAATCAATGAATGCCCAAGGGGGCCGGGAAACATGTCGGGAAATAAAGTGAGCACAGTAATGTCAAGCATGGCTCTCCTCATTGCGTTCCGAATCCTTGGCGAGAATATATTCAGGTGGGGTGATGGTGATGGTGCCTGCGGTCAGGTCAATTGTGGGGAAGGTGTCATGATTGAAAAGCAGCTGTTCGCGCTTATTGTCGCTTGCGCGCTCAATCTCGATGATATCACCGGCGCCAAAATTGTGGACGGCGGTAACGCGGCCATATGTCTCGCCGTTGGCTTGCGTTACCACCAGTCCTATCAGGTCTTCGATGTAATATTCATCTTCGTCCGGCTCGGGCAGGCGCGATGCATCTACCCCCAGCTCTGTGCCACGCAACCGCTCGGCTGTATTACGGTCATTGACACCGTCTATTTGTGCAATCAAAAGCCCCTTTGCTTCGCCCTTAATGCGCAAAGCATACACAGTGCCCTTGCCATCGCTCAGTTCGCCGTAAGCGGTGAGGTCGGCCGGGTCGCTTGTAAAGCTTTTGATCTTTACCTGTCCACGCACACCATGCGGAGCGGTGATAACACCAAGAACCACATGTTTGGATTGCTGCGCGCTATCGTTCATGATCAACGTATTAAACGTTCATCATGCCGATGATTGCCAGGGCCAGTCCTGCCAGTGCAACGATCTCCATGACACTCTCCTGCTTTGGGTTAACAAATGCCGTTTATTCGGCTTTTGCTTCTTCCTCTGCCGGAGCTTCTTCAGCCGGAGCAGCTTCTTCAGCAGCGGC
>PBPD01000063.1 GCA_002725445.1 Rickettsiales bacterium | reverse complement strand
TAAGCGAAGGGAACGTTCTTCCAATATATCAAAATAATGTGGATCATGAGCGCCGGTGCTTAGTCCGCTCTTAAAATCAGACCATTGGGTCTAAACGCACAAAGGTACAAAATCAGCAATAGGATTTTATGTTATTGGTTGCCTGTGTTTTGCAACGATGCGGGAAATCGTAGCTTCTGAGACATTGTAAAGGCGCGCCATCTGCGCTCCGGTTTTACGATCTGAGAGAACATTTTCGATGATGTCTTTTTTCTGATCGTCGCGAAGTTTTGGTCGGCGGCCACCGACACGGCCTTCGGCTCTGGCGGCATCAAGACCGGCTTTTGTACGCTCACGGATCATCTCACGCTCGAACTCCGCGAATGCTCCAACCATTTGCATCATCATGCGCCCTGCGGCATTCGTGGTGTCTATGGATTCCGTCAGGCTTTTAAAACCAGCACCGGCATTATCAATTTTTTCCATGATGACGAGCAGGTCTTTCAGTGATCGTGAGAGACGATCAAGCTTCCAAACCACGACAACATCATCCTTGCGGAGTTGATCAAGCATGGTGTGTAGTGCTGGACGATCCCAACGTCCACCGGATGCCTTTTCCTCAAATGTTTTTTCAACGCCTGCTTCTTTAAACGCTTTGATCTGTAATCTTGCATTCTGATCATCGCCTTTTGAGATACGGCTATATCCAAAAATCACATTCCATCCTTTCACAAACGGTCGTTTAGAAAAGGCTTTTGGCTGTTATGTATTTACGCGCAGTTTGTGCTTGCAAAAACCTCTTTCACTATTTACTCAAAAGGTAACGCGTTTCAGCAAGAAAAGAAAGGGTATTTCACATGCCACGTATGAATATTCTCAGCACCGGTGAAAAAGATGAATTTGACACCCCTCCGATTTTTAACAGTGCGCAGAGAAAACAGTTTTTTGAAACACCGCCCGATCTTATGCAGGAAGTTAACAAACTTCGTACACCAGCCAACAAAATTGCGTTTGTTTTAGCCTATGGATATTTCAGCGCCGGAAAACGGTTCTTTTTATCTAAACGCTATTATCGATCCGATATTGAGTATGTCTCCCGTAAATTAGGTTTTGCTCTCGATGCATTTGATCCTACGCTATACCCTCAGAGAACCGCTCATTATCATCAAACGCTTATTTTAACGCTTTGTGGTTTCAAAGTCTGGGGACGTGACACAGAAAACTACATCCACCAAGAAATCCGCTCTATGGTTCTCTCAAACCTAAAGCCCAATCTTATTTTTTGGCGCTGTGTCGATTTGATGATCAGGGAGAAAATTCAAATCCCCGGATATAACCGGATTTCCGACATGGTCCTGAAAGCGTTACAAGCGCGTAAAAATGATCTGACGGCATTAATTCAAGCCTCTTTAAATACAGAAAATCAGGCGCTTTTAGATGGATTATTTCGTAAAGATGACGATATTAACCAAAATTCTGAGAAATCACCGTACAAGCTGACAACACTGAAAAAAATCTCACAATCCAGTAAACCTGCAAAAGTCAGCGAAAGACTGGATGATCTGCTCTATTTGAAAAACCAATATTATCAACTTCAGCCTGTGTTTTCAGCATTAAATCTGGATCATGAGGCTATCCGGTACTATGCCGGCAGCGTTATCAAATCCAGAATCTTTCAAATTTCTCGGCGGGAGGAGGAAGACCGCTACTTGCATGTCACCGCTTTCATCGCCCATCAGTTTTTCTCATTGCAGGACAATTTAGTGGATGTGTTTTTAAGCACAGTCAAAACCTTTGAAAATTCGGCCAGCCGTGAGCATAAAGAGCAAAGTTTTGAACGCCGGAAAGAGCAGACACGCTCGGTACAGGTCTTGCTGGATAAAATAGAAATTGATATTTTTGGTGTTCTGGACGGTATCCAGACAATATTGAATGACCAAGCTATTGATCCTGCCTTGAAAATCACTGAAATCACAAGGATTTTGAAAGTTGGTTACCCCCATATTCAGGATGCAAAAAATGAGCACTCCACCCTAAAGCAGGATATTGAACAGTATGTCTCGGATGGCCAATATTATGAAATCCTAGAATCCCGTTCTTTGAAGCTACAAAAACGGGTTGGCCGCATAATCAAAATGTTGGATTTTCAGGCCGAAAATAGTGCTGACGATTTAGCACAAGCTCTGGAATATTATAAGGACAAAGATGGAAATATCAATAAATCAGCGCCCTCCGGCTTTCTATCACCAGCAGAGTATCATGCTGTTTTCAGCGAAAATGGCTCATTTCGCACCTCATTGTACAAGGTGTTTTTGTTCCAGCATATTGCCTCGGCGATAAAATCAGGAACTTTCAATTTACAACATTCCTATAAATACCAGTCTTTGGATAAGTATATGATCAGCAAAGAAAGATGGGAGGCCGATAAAGAGGCTCTGATGCATCGAGCCGGAATGCAGGATTTTAGCAATCCCCGTGAAGTGCTTGAAATATTGGACAAAGCACTGCACCAGCAATATCAGACAACAAATGCAAATATCGCCGCCGGAGAGAATTTGTTCATTAAAATCAGCAAGAATAAGGCCTATAATGTGGCCACGCCAAAACAGGATGAAATCGAGTCTGACCCGCTCAAACAGTTCTTCCCTGAGCAAAATTATGTGCCGCTCACGGAAATTCTTTCAACTGTTAATCATCACAGTGGTTTTCTGGGAGAATTTCAGCATTGGCAAAACCGCTACACTAAAAACAGCGCCACGAACAAATTGCTGTATGCCGGAATTATGGGGCTGGGCTGTTCCATCGGCACACGTAAAATGGCGAAAATTTCCCCGAACATCAAAGAAAATGCGCTGCAACACACCGTTAACTGGTACTTTTCTTTGGAAAACGTGCAGGCCGCCAATGACGCCGTGATTAAGCTTATGGATCAGATGGAGCTGCCTAACATCTACCGCAAAAACCGTGACACTTTGCATACAGCCAGTGACGGTCAAAAATTTGAAGTCCGCTCGGAATCATTAAACGCCAATTATTCCTTCAAATATTTTGGTAAAGGCCAAGGGGCAAGCGCCTACACGTTCATTGATGAGCGCAATCTCCTTTGGCATTCCCTTGTGTTTAGCGCTTCCGAGCGGGAAAGCGCCTATGTTGTTGACGGCCTCATGCGTAATGATGTCATCAAAAGCGATATTCATTCCACCGACACGCACGGCTACAGCGAAGCCATCTTCGCTACCACGCATATGCTGGGATTTTCTTACGCGCCGCGGATCAAAAACCTGAAGAAGCAAAGCCTTTACATCTTCAAATCCGGACAACATGCTGACAAGAGTAACTGGTATATCAAGCCTGATAACTACGTGAACGCCGATCTTATTATCCAGAATTGGGATGATATTTTAAGATTGATCGCCACGATCAAACTCAAGGAAACCAGTGCTTCTGATATATTCAGGCGTCTCAATTCATATTCGAGACAGAACGTTTTATATAAAGCACTGAAAGCTTTTGGGCAGATCGTAAAATCTCTGTTCATTTTACGTTATATCGATGATGTGCAGCTCCGTCAGGACATTGAAAAACAGCTCAATAAAGTTGAGCTTTCAAATAGATTTACACGTGCCATTGCCGTCGGCAGCCCCCGCGAATTCCTACATGCTGAAAAAGAAGAACAAGAGATTGCGGAAAGTTGTAACCGGCTCATCAAAAACGCCATCATCTGCTGGAATTATCTGTATTTGTCACAAAAACTGGCTACGGCTGAAAATGACAATAACAAGCAGATTTTACTGAAGGCAATTTCAACGCATTCGCCAATGTCATGGGCGCATATCAACCTGCTCGGTGAATATGATTTTTCAGATGAAAAACTCAAAGATTCATTCGGCATTAAACCGCCAAAAATGGCGGCATAGAAAAAATCCTATTGCTGATTTTGTACCTTTGTGCGTTTAGACCCAATAATATGATCATTTCCATCATGGCCATTAAGTGTGTCATTGCCAGCATTACCAAATAGCCAACTACCAGAATTATGTGCTTCTAGAGTGTCACCGCTAGCGCTACCAATAACCTGCTCTAAATTCATCAAAACATACTGACCGCCTTGGGCATCAGTGCCATTTTGAGCGTTTAGGGATATGGTGACTCCCTGTGAGTAATCTGAAAAATCTACAATATCGCCGCGCCCAATATGACCAAACCCATTAAATAAGGTATAGCTTTGCCCTTCTGCACCCTTAAAGATATCGTCATTACTCGTGCCACGAATAACTTCAATAGAGGCAAGCTCATCAATATAGCTCTGATTTTTAATGTCATATTTGACGATATTGTTCGCTAAGTCTGCTTGAATACGAACGCCAAGTGAAGAAATCGTGCTTTTAATATCTGCGTCCAATGCACTGTAATCAACTGTATCCGTCCCGCCGGCGCCATCATATTTATGCTCTTCTCGCGCCGTGTAGAAAGTATTATCACGAACATTACCAATAATATGCTCAAAGTTTTCAAAAGTAATTATGCCGCTATTTGTAGAAACACTTTTACCAATAACATCAATGATCGAGGCATCAATATTATCACCAATAATTAGCTTATCTTTATCGCCGCGCGCCTGACCGCCATTAAGGTGCAGTAGAGCCTTATCATTCAAAATATGAAATTCATCTGCATAATTAGAGCCAACAATCCACTCTACATCAATAATGATATCCTTATTCGCCGTGAGTGAACCTTTTTGAACCTCGCCAATGTAGCCTAAAGCAGAGTGGTCGACTGAAGTGTTAATTTTAACATTTAAAGCACGGTTTAACGAGCTGTAGGTGAGAGTATCTATATCTTGATTTCCGTTGATGAAATCATCGCCATGACCGCCAATAAATATGTCATCACCTTCATTGCCATAGATTTCATCATTACCGTACCCACCGATTAGGGTATCGTTTCCTGCACCACCGATTAGGGTATCTGCACCTTTATAACCAACTAACAATCCATTCTTTTCATGATTAGCCGTACTTAAAACATTATCAGCATCATCACCACGCCTGTAAACGACATCTTCAAATTCAAAGGCAGTTGTCTGCGCACCATTAGCTAGATCATTCGCACGATCGGCATAAAAATCATTTACCCTAACTAGATCATCGTTAAACGGATTTGACCCCATTGTTACTTTAAGTAAATCGCCGTTCTGATCAAAATCTACATCACCAAAATATAGCCCATCAAAATAGATTGTAGTAAGGCCGGTGGATTCATTTTCATTATTAATCTCCAGCTCCGCATGAACATCCGTAAAATTATTCCATTCCAACAAAATAGTGTCATTACCAT
>PBPD01000062.1 GCA_002725445.1 Rickettsiales bacterium | reverse complement strand
TATTGCTGGCCGCACTGGTGCGCCCTCGCGGCGACGATGCGGCTCCAACCCGCTATCGCCGTCCCGCCTTTTATGCGCTGAGCATGCTGGCTTATGCGGCGGCGATGTTTGGGCTGATGAGCCTGTGGGTAGTGTTAAGCGAACAAACCGCTGACTGGCCACACAAAGCCACCCTTGGCGTGTTGTTGTTTGTGGGGCTGCTGGGCGCGTTGTTATTTTCTGCGCATCGTGTGCGCTATGCCGCCGCGCTAGCGATATTATGTGTCAGTTTTATGGTCGCGCAAAGCTGGTTTGGCACACAAAAAAGCACCCTCTATGCCGAGCGTAACTTCTTCGGCCTAAGCCGCGTGCAGGTGGACAGCACCTATAACGCACGGGTCTATAAGCATGGCACCACCTTGCACGGCATCCAAAGCCTGCAGGACGAGCAGCGCCTTGGCATTGCGTCCTATTACCATCCGATAGGCGATATTATCATGCATTTGCCCGGCGATGCCGCCACCGCACCGGTTGCAGTGGGCGGCATGGGTGTCGGCACGATTGCCTGCTGGGGCAAACCGAATCAGCGTATGGATTTCTACGAGATCGATCCGGTTGCTGAACGTATTGCGCTGGATGAAAACATGTTCACCTATCTGTCCGATTGCCCGCCAACCGTGAATGTGATTATTGGCGATGCACGGCTGAAACTGGAACAGGCCGAAGACGCGCAATATGGCCTGATCGTGATGGATGCCTACAGCTCCGACTCGCTGCCCATCCATTTGATCACGCAGGAAGCCGTCGCGATGTATGCCAGCAAATTGCGGGATGACGGCGCGCTTGCATTCAACATCACCAACCGCCATTTGCATCTGGCGCCGATTGTCGCCTCCATCGCCGACTCGCTGGAGCTAAGCGCATGGCACAAACGCGACATCGTGCCCGAAGGCGACAAAAGCAGTCTGCGCTTCAGCTCGCACTGGATTGTGCTGGCCAAAGACCCTGCCACCCTCGCCCCGCTAGAAGAAGCGCCGATGAGCTGGCAACCGTTGCACGGCGATGGCCGCACCCCGTGGAGCGATCATTATTCTAATATACTTGAAGCCTTATAAGAACCGCGCTAGACACAGCGGATGATATCGCCGCATGACATAATCGAATTCTGGTTTGCACCGGGCATGGAAACACGCTGGTTCACCAAAGACGCAGCGCTGGATCACGAGATTAAGGAGCGCTTTTTGCTCACCTACCGTCAGGGGCGCGATGGCGAGCTGGATGGCTGGAAAAGCGAAGCACGTCCCGCACTCGCACTTATTCTGCTGCTTGATCAGTTTCCGCGCAATATATTCCGCGACGACCCGCGTGCGTTTGCTACCGATGCACAGGCACTCGCCGTGGTGCGTTATGGTTTGCAAAATGGCTATGACAACGAATACACGCCCTCGCAATGCCAGTTTTTCTATATGCCGATGATGCATAGCGAGCTGCTGGACGATCAGGAACATTCGGTGGATTTATATCAGCGACTGGGGCTGGAAGAAGCCTATGACTATGCTATTCAGCATCGCAATGTAGTCGCAGAATATGACCGTTTCCCCCACCGCAACGCCATTTTAGGCCGCCCCAATTCACCTGCCGAAGAACGCTATCTGCAATCACCCGACGCCGGATTCTAGACTGTCACATAATTGTAGGATTTTTTTCCTAGATTACCATTTGGTAATGTTATTTACTGCAGCACATAACACCAACCAAAAAAAACTAGGAAACACCATGTTCAAACATACCATGCTAGCAGCATGCGCTGCCGTTACCTTTACATCTGCGCCTGTGATGGCGGCAGAGAAATCCGAAATTGAATTGCTGCGCGAACAAGTAGAGCTGATGCGTCAGGAAATCCAACAGCTCAAACGCCAACAGCAAGACACCACCGCCCGCGCCGTACATGCCCAGCGCGAAGCACATAGCGCTGCCACACAAGCCAATGCAGCCCGCACCGAGTCATACAGTGTTAAGCAAGGCCTGCCCGATCTGGACGGCGTGATCTCGACCAATCATGACTATGCCGACACTATGCTGAACTGGCAAAATGATGTGACCGGCAAAGCCCGCCGCTTGCTGCAATACCGCCAAAGCGGTGCATTGCAAGCCGACCGCGCCTATATCAGCGGTATATTCAAAGGCTCGCTGATGGCCGAATGGTCCGACACCGAAGACAAATTCGGCATTCTCTCACGTTTCCCCGGCCAACATAGCGGCAGCAGCGGCTCGCGCTTTGTGGTTAACAATGCAGCCCTTGGCACCACCGCCACCGTGGGCGACTGGGTCAATGCCTATTTACAGCTGGAATACACCGAAACCGAATATCCGGGGCAGGATGATTTGCAAATGCGCAAAGCGTTTGTGACCGTGGGTAATCTGAATGAATCGCCGCTTTACGCCTATTTTGGTCGTAACACGATCGATTTCGGCGATATGGACAGCTATAACCCGTTCACCCATACGGTGGTGAACCATTATTTCCAGGCAGTCAGCGACGATCCGATTGCAGCACTGGGTTATTATGATGGCAATTGGGACATTGTGGCCACCGCCATCAATGGCGGCCGCCAGATGCGCGTGGCGGATCATCCTGATACCAACCACATTAAAAACTTTGCGCTGAACGCCAACTACACGTTTGACCTCGGTCAGCAACAAGGGCTGCGCTTTGGTGGTAGCTACCTGCACAGCACCATCTATAACTCGCTGACCCCGCACCACACCACAACGCAAGCAAGCGTGCTGACCGACCGCGAGCGCGTGGGCGCAGCAGGCGGTGTGATCGAATACACCTCGCCAAGCTTCGACATGATGGGTGAGTTTGTTACCACCACCGACGAGTGGCAAGCCACCGACCACGCCGTATGGGCGGCCACCGCACAGGCAGAATACCGCTTTGATGCGTGGGAACGTCCGCATGCCGTGTCGCTGGTATATGGCCATGGCGAGCAAGGATCTGACGGCACCGAATGGGAACGCGTGATTCAGGGCGTGCTGGGCTATGAGACAGAGCTATTCCCGCATTTTTATGTGGGCGCGGAATATGTCTACAACCAAGGCTGGGTACCGCTCATCAACATTCAGCAAGTGGCTGACCGCGATGTGCGCAACCACAGTCTTGTAGCCGGTGGCCGCTTCGTCTTTTAGGGCAGGCGCGGCATCCGCATAGTTTCACAAAACTGTCACACACAAAATTTAACGCCGGCCTATACTGCGCCGGCACTGAGGGCGTGGCACCCACGCACTCAGCGGGAATAAGAATATGCATGCGAGGCACTAACGGGCCTACGCATGTGTACGAAGCACCTCCCGTGTAAGCCGGTGCAAACAATGCGGAACTGGGTATGTTCGGCGGCGTTTGCCCGGCTTACCATTCTCCGCACTCACCACCCACTAAACACTTGCGCTCACAGGCCTTTTCGCCTACATACACGCCCATGAAACCAGATGACACACAGCGCATTACTATCAGCGCGTTTTATCACTTCGCCCCGCTGGATGACACACAAAGCCTGCGCGCGCCTTTGCGCGAGTTTATGGAGACGCACGGCATCAAGGGCACGATTATTCTGGCGCCTGAGGGGGTGAATGGCACCGTGTCGGGCAGCGACGAAGCGATTGCCAAACTACGTGAGCGCCTGCGCAGCATTCCCGGCATGGAAGGCCTGCAGGACAAGGTGAGCTATTTCCACCGCCAGCCATTCCAGCGCACCAAGGTGAAGCTGAAAAACTGGCTGATTCCGTTTGAAGAAAAGGTAGACCCGGTCAATGCCTGCGGCACCTATGTGGAGCCGAAAGACTGGAACGATCTGATTAGTGATCCGGATGTGGTAACCATCGACACCCGCAATGACTACGAAGTGCATATTGGTAAATTCAAACATGCAGTAAACCCGGGCACGGACGTGTTTCGCGAAATTATTCCTTTCACCAAAGAGCAGCTCGATCAGGCCAGTAACAAGAAAGTGGCCATGTATTGCACCGGCGGCATTCGCTGCGAGAAATACTCCGCCTATCTCAGGCAACAGGGATTTGAAGAGGTGTATCACCTCAAAGGCGGCATTTTGCAATATCTGCAGGATATGCCCGCAGAGCAAAGCCTGTGGGAGGGCGATTGCTTTGTGTTTGACGAGCGCGTAGCCGTAGGGCACGGCGTGCAACCCAACGAAGAAATCATTATGTGCCTTGGCTGCGGTCACCCACTCACCGCTGCTGACCGCGAGCATGAGGCCTATGAAGAAGGCGAATGCTGTGCCTTCTGCGCTAAATAGATAGGATTTTACCTTTCTTTAACATTGTGCCGCCATACTGGCTGCTATGGCAAAGCACACCGATCCGATAGAATTTGAGCGCATTCGCGACCAGTCCTACACCGAGTCTGCCCATAGTTGGGCAACTGCGGTGCGCAACCGCGCCAAGCAAATGCAACTAAGCCTGAGCGCCATTGAGCAAGCCGCAGACATCGACACGACCACTGCCCAGCACTGGCTGAGCGGTTATGATGTGCCGGCCACCGAAGCCCAACACAACGCCTTGCTGGAGTTGTTGCAACTGCCGGAAACACCAAAATCGGACGTGTTGAAACGTGCCCGCCAGAATGTGATTGGCCAATGGCAAGAAGCGCGCGGCGAACTGGAAAACCGCAAGGCAGCCGGGGATGTGCCCGCCTTTAACGCCAATTTTCTGATGGCGCGCGCCTATGGCCGCGCCCCAAGCGCCGAGTTGGAGCGTGCACGCCAAAGCATGTTCGATAAAATTGGCGATAGTTCGCGCGATGGGTTGCGCGGCTTCATCTGCCAGCCCCCGCAGGACGATATGCGGCTGAGCGAATATTTTATGGCGCTGTGCGAACTGCGCGAAATGGGCCCAGGCGAATTGTCGCACAGTATGGGGTTTGACTCCAGCGTGATGGTAAATTGGGCGAGCGGCAAGAGCCTTCCCCGACGTGAAAATTTTGAACACGCCCAAACCTGGTTGCGCCAGCATTATGGCGATCAGGCGGCCAGCACCTTCACCCATTTATACATTAGCGAGGCAGCCGAAAAATTTGCGCATACGCAGCATTTCCGCAATATGCCGCGCGAATTCTGGGAAGAAAAAACCCTGCTCACCAACAATGCTGAGCATGCGACCGAAGGCAGCGCCCCCACATGGATAGATGCGGTGCGCCCTGCCCAACATCGCGGTGAATATGTGAAGGCATTTCGCCGTGCCATTGGTGTACGCACTCAGGAATTTTGCGACATGCTGGGCATTACGCCAGGGGGTTTATACGCCTATCAGAAAGGCGAGAGCAGCGGTGTACAATTTGAAGCCGAGGCCGTCGATTATTGCCGCATGCTCGACGAAGAACACCAGCAAAGCGGTGCTGCCCCGTTGTGGAATGACGCCACCTTCGAGCAATTGCCACGCTTTAGCCGTGGCGCACCCAAAACCACCGTGACCGGTGAGCGCGAAGTTGAAGGCCAGGCCATTGCCACAGGCGACCGTAAATTATCGCGCCGCCTGAATGACTTTATCAAGTTTATCGGCAAGGAAAACGAAAACCCGCATAGCTACGCCAGCGCGCTGGGGCTGGACACACGCAACATCCCCGCCATGGCCACCATGAGCGATGCGGACATCAACACCATCGCCAACAATGCACGCCGCTATGTGTGGATTGATGAATCAGAGGTGCCAAAGGCGATTGAAAAACTGCAATCGATTCGTGAAGCTGCCGCTGAAGTAGTGGCGCAATCGCAGGATCAGGGTGCAGGACGCGGCTAGCGGCTTGCAATCACGCCATCACATGCCTACAGTAGCGCCATGAGCAAACCCTGCCCCATATGCAACAAACCAGCAACCGCCGCCCACAAACCGTTCTGCTCCAAACGCTGCACGCAGCTGGATTTGGGTAAGTGGCTGAATGGTGCCTATGCGATTCCTAGTGAGGAAGAGCCAGACGAGGTAGAATTGCAGTCGCTGTATAACGAAGAACACGACCAGTACGGCAGCTAATCACCCGCCCTATCGCGACGGAATCGCTTCGCCTAGCGTTCCACCCCTTCCGACGGGCTTTCCATCGCCAGCGACATTTGATGATTCGGGTGCATCACCGCGCCAATATGCGTTACCGCATGCGATATCTGCGTGCGCTTTGCACGCGCGGCGTCTGAATGGTCTTTCACATCCGGTATGGCCTCGGTAAGCAGGCGCGCGGTAATCGGATCGCGGCGGTATGCGGCACGCCCTGACGCTACGGCATGCGGCATGTCCACCGTCAACACCATTTCGCGGTCTACATTCCAGCCCGCCTCTTGCAGCTCGGTAGTCAGCTCGTCCAGATCAAACGGCTTAAACGCCTCTTTATCACGTAAATACTCGATATTGCCGCGCTTCAACTCGGCCGCCAAACGGGCTGCTTGATCACTGTAAAGCGATCTGCATTCGTCCTGCAGCCCGTCCGGCAAGTATTTGC
>PBPD01000061.1 GCA_002725445.1 Rickettsiales bacterium | reverse complement strand
TCTACCTGCAACCATAGAATCTGATTGCTGGTGGTCTCTTCGATCACAAAGCGCGTATTGTAAAACTCAAACACCGCCCCTTCCTGCGGAATCACCCGCGCCTCATGCAAAATCAGCCCCGCAATGGTGGCGGCATCATCATCGGGCAAATTCCAGTCGAGATGACGGTTCAAATCACGAATCGTCACCGTACCTGCCACGCGATAGCCCGTCGCACCAAACGGCATAATATCGGCCATGGCAATCGCGTCATGCTCGTCATCAATCTCGCCAACAATCTCTTCCAGAATGTCCTCCAGCGTCACAATACCCTGCCACGCACCATATTCGTCGACCACGCAGGCAAAGTGTTTGCGATGCTGACGGAAGGCAAATAGCTGGTCATCCAGCATGGTGGTCTCAGGCACAAACCACGGCTTGGACGCAGTGCGGCGAATCATCTCGCGCGTAATACCAATCTTCTGGCTGGTCACCAGCTTCAGCACATCCTTCACATGCAACACACCGATAATGTTATCGGGATCGTCCTTATAAAGCGGAATGCGGCTATGCACCGAGTCGATCGCCTGCTGCAAAATATCTTCTGGCTCCAGATTAATATCAATCGCATACACATTGGTACGATGCACCATGATCTCGCCTACTTCGCGCTCGCCCAAATCCAGAATCGAGCCGAGCATGTCACGGTCGTCTTTTTCCACATCGCCTTCGCTGTGATGCATCTCGATAGCGCCGCGAATGGCATCGGTTGGCGAAATAAGGCTGGTCGGATTCTCCAGATCGATCCCGAATATATGCAGGATGTTTTTAATCAGCTTTTGAATCAACAGCACAATCGGCGAGAATATTTTCACCACCAGTGCCAGTGGCCGCGCCACCAGCAGGCTCACCTGATCGGAATAATTAATCGCCACCGTCTTGGGCAGCACTTCAGCAAAAATCAACACCACCAGCGTCATGATAATGGTGGCATAAAGCGGGCCATATTCTGCGCCCCACACCTCGATCGCCAGCGTGGTAGCCAGCGAGGCAGCCGCAATATTCACCAGATTATTGCCCAGCAAAATCGCACCGATCAGCGATTCTTTAGCATCGCGCAATTTATGCACCACATGTGCGCTCTTGTGCCCTTCCTGAATGAGGTGGAAAATACGCGCACGGCTGATAGCCGTCAGTGCCGTTTCCGAGCCAGAGAAAAAGGCCGAAAACAAAATCAACAGCATGATTATCAGAATCACTTCCATCAGCTAATCGCCTCCTCCCACACACGGCGCACCGCATCGGGCGACACGTTTTTTATCACCGCACCGGCACCTATCGCTTTCAACAAAACAAAGGTGAGCGCGCCGCCTTCATTTTTCTTGTCGTGGGCTACATGTTCCATCAGCGCATCCACGTCCCAATCATCACGCACTTGCTTGGGCGACACAGGCAGCCCGCGCGCCTGCAAATGTTTGACGATGCGCGTTTCCATTTCGCCGTCGCCCAGCTGCATCTGGGCTGACAAACGTGCAGCCAGCACCATCCCGATCGCCACAGCTTCACCGTGCAGCAATGCGTCGCCATAGCCAGTTTCGGCCTCCAACGCATGGCCAAATGTATGGCCCAGATTCAACAGCGCACGAATCCCGCCTTCGCGCTCATCCTGACGCACCATTTCGGCCTTTATACTGCACGAGGTTTTAATCGCATGCCCAAGCTCCGCCGCTTTCAGTTTGGTCACGGCTTTGCCATTTTTCTCCAGCCAGTTAAAGAAGGCTTCGTCATAAATCAGCCCGTATTTCACCACTTCAGCATAGCCGGCCTGCAATTCGCGCTCGGGCAATGTGCCAAGCGTTGCGGTGTCAATCAGCACCAGTTGCGGCTGATAAAATGCTCCCACCAGATTTTTCCCCGCCGGCGCGTTAATGCCGGTTTTGCCCCCGACCGAACTATCCACCTGCGCCAGCAGACTGGTAGGCACCTGAATAAACGGCACACCACGGAGCAAACTGGCAGCGGCATAGCCCGTCAAATCGCCCACCACGCCACCGCCCAGCGCAATCAGGGTGGTCTTGCGATCCGGTGTTAGCGCCAGTAAATCATTCATCAGGCTTTCGAATCCGGCGAAGCTTTTGCTGCTCTCACCTGCGGGCACTGTGACCACGTCAGCCTGTACATTGGCCTGTTGCAGCGCGGCTTGCAAGCCTTGTGCATAAAGCGGGCCGACTTCGCTGTCGGTCACAATAATCGCACGTTCACTCGCCAGTTTCGGCGCAATGTAATGACCTGCTTCTTCCAGCAAACCATGCCCTATCACAATGTTATAACTGCGCTCTGCCAGCGCTACCTGCAATGTTTCCGTCATGCGGCCACATGTCCTTTCAGCGCATCCAGCACGCGTTCCACCACATTTTCGTGTGGGCCATCGCCGCTTTCCACCGTAATATCGGCCTGCCCGTAAACCGGATAGCGCTCTTCCATCAGTTTTTGCAAAATCGCGCGTTTATCGCCTGTTTCCAGCAATGGACGGTTGT
This sequence comes from Rickettsiales bacterium, assembly GCA_002725445.1. Classification (GTDB taxonomy): domain Bacteria; phylum Pseudomonadota; class Alphaproteobacteria; order Rickettsiales; family UBA3002. The sequence goes on along the minus strand of PBPD01000061.1, from coordinate 4,144 downwards.
TGCGCTTGGTCACACGCGCCAGCAGCACATCCAGCTCGGCATGCAGCCACACCGAAATCGCGCTCTCCTGAATCTGCTCGCGCACCTTCGCTTGCATCCATGCGCCCCCGCCTGTGGCCATCACCATTTTATCCTGCGACAATAGCCGCGTAATCACCCGCTCTTCCAGATCACGGAAAATCTGCTCGCCATGAATGGCAAAAATATCAGAAATACTGCAGCCTGCCGCATCCACAATCTCGCTGTCGGAATCGGCGAATTTCCAGCCCATACGCTTGGCCAGCCTGCGTCCTATCGTCGATTTACCTGCGCCCATCAGCCCGATCAACACCACGGGTTTGTTCAACCCTTCAATCTTCACCTTTTCCTGCGATTGTCGGCTTGCAGCCTTTTTTTGTGATGTCATATTGCTTTGTCCTGTGCGTAGGGCTACATTTGTCGCACGCACGCGCGGTTTTGTAAATAGTGTCATACAGTAAGATATACAATGATAAAACGTGACAAATCCTCTAAAAAATGGCTGTGGCTGGTGATAGCGGTCGCTATCATCGGTGCTTTCCTGTGGCTGGGACTAACCGAGGCTCCTTATGCTCCGCAATCGATCGAAAAAGAATTGCCGGCTGAACGCTTTACTCAGCCATAGCACGCTGGCAGCCCTGCTTGCAGCATCGCCTGCCCTTGCCGGGCCGGACGATGTGCCTATGCGTTGGGATGATGTGGCGCCCCACGTGCATAATGAGATGCATGATGAGGTGCCTGAGCGCGCACAGGCGGAAGTGCAGGCAGATGATAGCGCTGTGCCTATGCCGCTGGAGGTAGAACCATCGCGCCCTGAAGTGCTGCTGAAGCCTTCTCCCCTGCCCAAAGAAAGCTACACCATCGATGCGCCTGTCAGCGTGTCGGTCAGCGAGACAGCCGCACCCAATTTCGCAGGCATCGGCACGCGCACCCAAAGCGAAACCGGCTTTGGCTATCAGGTCTGGCAAGGCATCTCCGAATGGCGCACCACCAACTGGTTGCAAGCCATGCCGCAAGGCTTTCGCAGCACCGCGGTGCGCAGCTGGCTGGCCAATCTGTTCCTCACCGAAGCTGCCCCGCCGGACGAAGATGCCGGCATGGAATGGATCGACACACGTGTAAAGGCACTGATCCGTATTGGCGCGTGGAACGAAGCCCTCGCCTTGCTGGAGCGCGTGCCCGAAGCGCAAATGATTAATCGGCTATGGACGCAAAAAACCCGCATTCTGCTCGCGCAGCGCCGCCACGAAGAGGCGTGCGACACCATCAGCACCGCACAGGCCGATGCGAATTACAAAGAATACTGGGCGCTGCCCACCATCCTCTGCCACGCATTGCTTGAGCGCACGTCCGAGGCCGAGCTGGCGCTGTCACTTCGTCAGGAGAATAACGACCCCACGCCCGACTGGTTCGCCACCCTCATCGACAGTTTCACTTACGAGACGCGCTTAAGCGAGCTGCCCGATCTCACCCCGCTACAGCGTAGCATGCTCTATACCGGCGGCAGTCAGGTCTTTCCGGCCGAATGGCCAAGCGCCGAACAGGAAGCCGCCCTGCCACTCATGGCCAAATACCGGCTGAGCCAAAGCGGCAAAACGCCCCCTGCGCGCCGCATTCGCTGGCTCGAGCATGTGATTGCACGTGGTGCGGGCGACGAAGAAACACTCGCCGCGGCCTATCGCAGCATTGAATTCAGCGAAAAAGAGCTGGAAGGCGCACTCAAAGATTATGACCTCTACACCTCCTTCACCGACCGCGCCTTGCTCTGGCAACGGCTGGAAAGCACACGCCGCGCCAAAGAAAAGGCCGAGCTAAGCCGTGCCTTGCTGCATGCCTACCGTGCCGATGGTTTGCAGGAAACCGCCGCGCGCATGCTGGCTAAACCGCTGGGCGACATTGCAGTGTCACTGCGCAAATCCTCGCCCTACACCGACCTGACACTCGATGCCACCCGCATTCTGCTGCCCACCTCGCAACACGAAGCGGGCAAGTTATGGCTGCGCTTGCTCGACCGCCAGCATGGCGACTCGGTGCAATCCTATATGCTACACGAGATTGTGCGTTTCGCCGAAGAAGGCGCGCCCACCAGCCCCACGGCTGGCCGTTTGCCGCCTGCCCCCCTCACAAGCGCCACCCCCGATTTCACCCGCCATCAGCTCTTGCGTTTCTACCGCGTGCTTGGCCTGTTCGGCTATAGCGCGCCCAAAGAAACCATGGATGCACTGGCCGCGCAGCCCGTTACCGAAGATGCGATCTGCATAGAGCCGGATGCGCAGTTCCTCGGCGCGATGATCGATCAGGCGCAGGATGAAGACGTGTCCGAAGCCGCCATTCTCGCTGCGCTTGCCATCGGGCAGGACAATCTCTGGCGGGTGTGCGACTCTACACTGGAAGAAGTGATCTCCACGCTCATGGCCATTGGCCAACGCGAGGCAGCGCGCGGCCTGGCGCTTGAATCATTGCTAACCCTCACGCCCGAGCCGCTCAGCTTCACCCCGCCACCTGCAAACGAAGCGAATACCCCAAAGAAAAAGCGGGAGGCTGACTAGCATGTCGGTGGCGCTGATTGAATCTTTCATCGAAATGCTGCTGGCCGAGCGCGGCGCATCGGTAAACACCGTGCAGGCATATGCACGCGACATGCGCGACTATCGCCGCTGGTGCAAAAGCCACAATGTCGCCATGGAAACCGCCACCCGTGCCGACATCGAATCCTATCTCGCCTCGCTCAGCAAAGCCGCCCTTGCCGCCAGCACCATGGCGCGCAAACTCTCCTGCCTCAAGCAGTTCTACCGTTTTCTGTATGAAGACCGCGTGCGCGAAGACAACCCCACCGCCACCATCCGCGCGCCCAAGCAAGGCCGCAGCCTGCCTAAAGTATTGTCGGTGGAACAGGTCGATAGCCTGCTGGCCGCCGCCCACAAAATGAAAGGCGCAGACGGCACACGCAGCGCTGCCCTCATGGAAATGCTCTACGCATCTGGCCTGCGTGTCAGCGAATTAGTGAGTATAAAACTCGCCCATGTGCAGCAAAACGCCGCCAAAAAGCACGGGCTTGAGAATTTTATGATCGTCAAAGGCAAGGGCGCGAAAGAACGGCTGGTGCCGCTGAACAAACGCGCCGTCAAAGCGCTGGCCGCCTATCTGGAAATTCGCCCGCATTTTCTGCGCGGCACCGAAGCATCACCGTGGCTGTTTCCTTCATCGGGCAAAAGCGGGCATCTCACCCGCCAACGTTTTGGCCAATTGCTCAAAGAGCTGGCCTATCAGGCAAAGCTCGACCCCACCCAGATTTCACCGCACACGTTGCGCCACTCCTTCGCCTCGCATCTGCTGGCGGGCGGGGCTGATTTGCGCGTAATTCAGGAACTGCTTGGCCATGCCGATATTTCCACCACCCAGATCTATACCCATGTCGCTAATTCGCGGCTGGAAGAGCTGGTGACCACCAAACATCCGCTCGCCGAAAAATTACAGTAACCGCCCGCGCGTTTGCGCCCCCTCTTGCTTATGAATTTCCTACGCGCAGCACACTTTGCTGGTTGCGACACGTTCGGCGCAGCGCTATGTTAACGATTGGTTAGAAACCCAACGCACCACAAGGAGCCACCACGCATGAGCAGCCTTTGGCTAGCCCCCGCCCGCTGGGCATGGAATCAACGCCGCACCGTCGCATCCGGCGTGCGTAGCGTGGGGCGTGGTGCCAACTGGGTGTGGCATGCGTTGCCCTTGCCGTTGCGCGTGCGCCAGATCAGCCGCGAAGTCACCTTTGGCAGCATCGAACACCTGATCGTGCAATCCGAACCCTACCAGCAATGGCTGGCCGAACATGGCGGCACCTCGCGCCTGCATCAGCTATTGTCGGGCACCACCATCAGCGGCGCGGCAGCACCCGTGCCCAGTGCCCCCAGCGCCGACATGTGGGAAGCGCTCATCGAGCAACGCAAAAAAACCACGCTGCCGGCAGAAGACGCGATCGAAGTCGATATTATCGTGCCGGTCTATAAACATTACGACCTCACCCTGCACTGCATCTATAACGTGCTCACCGCGCGCACCGACATTGCATACAACCTCATCGTCATCAACGACCACAGCCCCGACCATAAGCTCAGCAACAAGCTGC
>PBPD01000060.1 GCA_002725445.1 Rickettsiales bacterium | reverse complement strand
GATCACACGGGCGGTTTTTGCTGCCATATCAAGTAATGCTTTAATGGCTGATCCGGTGCGTTCACGCGCACGCAGCTCCATAATTTGCCCAAGCAGTACCAGCGTTACAATCACCGCCGCTGCTTCAAAGTAGACACCAACATGGCCTTCGGCATCACGGAACCCATCGGGGAAAATATCCGGCACCAGCACCGCTACTATACTGAAAATATAAGCTGCGCCCGTACCCATACCGATCAGGCTAAACATATTCAGATTCATGGTGCGGAAGGAATGATATCCACGCACAAAAAACGGCCAGCCTGACCATAGAATCACCGGTGTGCCTAACGCTAACTCTATCCAAAGCGTGGTGCGCTCACCGAAAAACTCTCTGATGGCGGTCAGCCCAACAAAGGGAGACATCGCTAAAATCAGCAATGGGATGGTTAGAACCGCGCCCACCCAAAAACGGCGGGTAAAATCAACCAGCTCTGGATTCGGCCCTTCATCCTCACCGATAGCAGCCTTTTCCGGCTCAAGCCCCATACCGCAGATCGGACATGACCCCGGCCCAGGATTGCGCACCTCCGGGTGCATTGGACAGGTATAGACCGTGCCGCTAAATCCTTCCGGCACTTTATCATGCTCACCGCCTTTAACCGGCTTATCGCCGGATGCGTGATGGTGGTCATGTGTTTCGCAGCATGAATGATCTTCTTTCTTTGCTGCGCCGTGCTCATGTGAATGTGCCATTTAACTCTCCTCGGTTTTGTATTTGTGTATGAATAACCGCTCTCCGGCAAAAATAATGATCAGCCCAACCAGTGATGCCCATATAACCAGCATATCGGATTGCGCTTTAACCCATAAGAATGCGCCAAGCACTACTATATCCAGCACGATGGCGGTGATCAAAATAGCGGCATTAGCTTCCACCTCTTTTCGTAAATGGCGCAGCACACCCCAATGGATAGCGATATCCATGATGATATAGAAAATCGCGCCAAGCGAAGCGATACGGCTAAGATCAAAGAAGATGGTCAGCAGCATGGCGATAACGATAGTATAGACCAGCGTATGTTTCTGGATGCTACCAGGCATGCCGAAATGACTATGCGGCACCAAATCCATATCGGTGAGCATGGCCAGCATGCGTGATACTGCAAAGACGCTGGCAATTACACCGGAGACGGTGGCAATAATTGCAAAGCCCACCGTAAACCACAATCCCCACTGGCCAAAAGCCGGACGTGCCGCTTCTGCCAAAGAGTAGTCCTTGGCTTTAACAATCTCATCAATGGAGAGGTTTGCGCCTACGGCTAAGGTTACGAGCAGATAAATCGCCACGCAAATGCCAATGGAGATAATAATGGCACGACCGACATTCTTATGCGGCTCTTTAATTTCCCCGCCGCTATTGGTGATGGTGGTAAAGCCTTTAAACGCTAGAATCCCTAAAGCTACAGCCCCTAGAAATCCGGTAAATGTCGTTTCTTCGGGCTGTACTGAAATGCTCTCAAAATTAAAGCCGGAGGCATATAAACCACCCGCTGCCAGCAATACCAACCCGCCAATCTTCACAAAGGCCATGAAGAAGGAGAAGGTCTGGATGAATTTGTTACCTAGAATATTAACCAGAAACGCGAAAGCCAACAGCCCCACGCCGAGTGCCGGAACCAACCAGCTATCCTTTCCGACATCAAAGAGCTGGAGCGTATAGGTGCCAAAGGTTCGGGCTACCAGGCTTTCATTAATCACCATGGAGAAATACATAAGCAGCGCACAGGCGGCGGTCATCGTACCTTTGCCATAGGCTTTCTGCAAAAACATGGCGATGCCGCCTGCGCTGGGATAGGCATTGGACATTTTCACATAAGAATAGGCGCTAAATCCTGCCACCACAGCGGCGGCCAAAAAGGCCAGCGGGAACCATTCCCGCGCCAGCTCTGCCACCTGTCCGGTAAGCGCAAAGATACCTGCACCGATCATAACGCCAGTACCCATGGATACCGCACCCCATAATGTCAGGCTGTTTTTCTTATAATTCGATGATCTATCCTTATGTGAGTGTTCCACTATGCTTTTCCTATTTTAGTATATTTAATCGGCAGTTACGCTAGTTGAATACTCTTCTTTTTCCTGCATACAGCAAGAAGATTTTGTTTCTTTCTTTACTTCTTCAACTGGCACTTTTGCCTGCTTTTTCGAGCTGCAGCAGCATCCACCAGATGTTTGCGGCTTTGTAATTTGATTTTCTTTACCCTGATCCATGATATTTCTCCTTGTTAGTTATTAAATACGGTGTTCCATTTTGGAATGAAGGCTGGAACATGTGCCTTGTAATCATCCCACGCTTTACCAAAGCGCTCTTTGGAATCACGTTCTTCTTTTTTGGCTAAACGCCAATACATCACCACTAATATCGGGAACATGATCACCGTGATAATGGTTGGCCATTGCAGCAAAAAGCCGAACATGATGGCAACAAAGCCGATATATTGTGGGTGGCGCATTTTGGCATAAAGCCCGGTCACTGCCAGCTTTCCGGCACGCTGGGCTTTATAGAGTACATTCCAGGCTGCCGAGAGCATAATGAAACCCAAGCCGATAAAGACGATGCTAGCCATGTGTAGCGGGTCAAAATGCGCATTGCCTTCAAAGCCGAAGATCGTATGCAGCAAATGGCCATTTTCATGTGAGAGGAAATCCACCCCCGGATAATTAGCGGTTAGCCAACCGGAGAACAAATAGATGGTGAGCGGAAAGCCATACATCTCCACAAACAACGCGACAATAAAGGCTGAGAAGGCACTAAATGAGCGCCAATCCCGTTTGGTCTGGGGTTTGAAAAAACTAAAGGCGAAGATGATAAAGATCGCCGAATTAATGATAACCAATGTCCATAAGCCGTAAGCTGATTCTGTACCGTGCATGGTTACGCCTCCCTGTCATTATCGTCATCGTCATGATGGCGATGTTGCCCATGACCGCCGTGGCCACCATGGCCTCCATGCATAAATACATGCATCAGTGGGCACAGTAGCAAGATCAGCAGAAACCAGTTTTCTGCGAGATGTGCACCATGTTCCTTGATGAGAAAATACCCACCCACAGCAAAAAGAACGACCAGCAGCATGCCTGTATTGGTCTGCCACCATTTTTCCTTATGCTCCGGTTTGTGATAATGTTCGTGATCGTGCTGCATATAGCGCTCCTTGTTTAGTGTTTGTGATCACCGTGATCGGCTTTTTTGTCGTGCATCATATCCTTCATTTCATCATCTTTTCCGGGATGCTTCATGCCTTCATGCATCGGGCAATCTTCACCTTGCATGCACTGCTTGGCATCGGAATGTTTATGGCCACTGTATTTTTTGAGGCTTTCTTCATTCTCAAAGTAGTAAACGGTGCCATCTGCCTTAGCGCCAATAATGGCCGTGGCTTTATCTACCGTTTTTCCACTCACAGGATCGGCTGCGATACGAGCTTGTTCGCTTTTTTCCAATTTTTCCTTACACATCGGACAGCAGCCATAATAGGTCTTTCCATCGACCTCTACGGGGATTTGTGGGCTATCGAATAATTTGTTATTGATCATGCAGACATATTGCGATTCGACCTGCTTGAGTGTTTCAGCGGCGTTTGCGCTCATGGGTAAGGCAAATGCGATGAGAATTAACAGGGACTTTAATATAGGTTTCATAAATCTTCTCCGTTTCCTAGATAGTTAATAAATGGACAGTGCTTTGTCGGAACTTGTCCGCCAGGGCAATCTTTGGCAAAGCGTTCCAGTGATACCAGCGCAATTTTTGTATCTTCAATTTTCTGCTTAAATACGCCGATCTTGCTTTCCACCATGATGAGGATATCACCGCATACTGATGGATGATCGTCTTCGGACATGGTGAGAAGTTCTTTAATTTCCTCTAAGGTAAAGTTCATTATCTTGGCGCGGCGTACAAAAAGCAAAATGCGCAATGCTTCTTTTCCATAGACACGGTAACCATTGGCAGCACGCTCTGGCTTGCCAAGCACACCCAGCTTTTCGTAATAACGGATAGTGTCAGTGGATACACCGCTCTTTTCCGATAACTTACCGATGGTTATATAACTTTTCTTATCCATAACGCCGCACTCTACACCTTGGAGGTAATTCCAAGGTCAAGCCTTATTTCGTTCCTCTGTTTTGGTTGGTTGTTCTTCTTGGTTTTTCATTAATGATCATGGCTTCCATGGTCATGTGCATCTGATTTTTCTGTGTTGCCATCATGGTCATCCTCCTGTTTTTCTTCTATATCGCCGTGGCCACCATTGGGGTGCGCATGGCCGCTATGACCTTCACCGCTGCTACTGGTATTGGGTAGCGACATCACACCTAAACCATGGCGATAAACTAGCTCACCACCTTTCCATGCGGTGGCGCTTAAGGCTCCGGCAGCAATCAGCAATACGACTAAAAATGGGATGCCAACTTTAACGGAGCGCCGATAAATGGCCATTGACCACAAAGCCAGCACCGCAAACGCGGCGGCGGTGGGCAGCGCCCAATTACGGTGGTCGGTCATAGCGATGTGTGAGGGGGTATCATGATCCACCGTGTTATAGGCATAAAGCCCTGTGATCACAGTACCGATGGTAACAAGTGCGCCAAGCCATAAATTTATATGCGCGACTTTAAGCGCCGTGGCAGACCATTGTTTGCCGGAGGCTAATGTGCCAAGCAGAAATAGCCCGGTGGCGGTGATCAGCAAAGCAACCGTGAAATGCACAAAAAGCGGGTGCCAGTTGGGGATGATTTCGGGCATAAATATTCTCCGTAAGAGCTGTATTTATGCCTAATACGCAGGGAATGGGGTTACCCCTCAAAAAAAATACAAATGCTAGAGAGCATACCCCACATACCCTTTTAATGTTACTGCTGGCCCTGGTTACCCATCCATTTGTTGTGCCATTTATTGTTGTGCATATCGCCCATGCCCATATCTTTGTGCATTTGCTGCATTTCTTTCATATGCTCATGCATGGCCGGGCAATCATCATAATTGCCGTTACAATCCTTGTGCATCTGATCCATCATATTGCCCATATTCTGGTGCATCTGGCGCATCGATTTCATGTAGTTTTGCATGGAGCCATCGCCTCCATTGCCGTTCATCATTTGCATACACATCGGACAGCACATCATCATTGGCGCATTGCCGCTGTTTTGCATTTGCTGGTTCATTGAGCCGCTATTGGTTTGAGCGTAAACCGCCAACGGTATGGCAAGCAGTGCGAGGGCTAAAAAGCTGGTTAGTTTCTTCATGATATTCTCCTTGATTGGTTTAGTGGGTTGGTTGTTGAACGGGGTGACGTTTTACCTTCTTGGATGGTGCTGAATAAAAGCAACGCCACGCCGATGAAGATAAAACTGTCGGACAGGTTAAAGGCAGGCCAGTGATAGCCGAGCGCATGGAAATCCAGATAATCAAACACGGCGGAAAACCGTATTCTATCTATGATATTGCCGATGGCCCCGCCGATAATCAGCCCCAGCGCCAAAGCGGTGGAGCGATATTCGACCTTCCTTAACCATACGAATAGCCATGCTACGATGAGCATGGCGACAGCTGAAAGAATCCACTGACCGTTTGGGATATCTTGCAGCATGCCAAAGCTGATGCCGGGATTCCACACCGTCACCAGATTAAAAAATGGGGTCACCACCACTGGCGCTTTTGCGCCTGCAATGGTGGCAAATAACACTTGCTGGATAAGCTGGATAAGCAGCAGAGCAATCGCGGCGATGGTGATGCCAAATCGTATCATGACTGCCTCGCTTCTTTTAGCTCTTTGATGGCCGAGCGATAGATGCGCCATGCGCTGCGTAAAAATAAAACAGCAATGAAAAATGCCACAATAATATCCGGCCAGTGGCTTTGGGTGAACGCCACGCCAGCGGCTGCCAGCATGACCAGCACATTGCCAATGGCATCATTGCGGCTGCAAATCCACACTGATTCACGGTTACTGTCACCTTCGCGGTAGCTGTAAAGCATCCATGCGCTGACAATATTAACAAGCAGTGCCAGCAATCCAATAGCGCCCATGATTTCAGCCTGGGGAACTGCTTCGGTGGCGGCACGGTAGATGCTATTGCCGATGACCAGCAGGCCAAATAGTCCCATCGTGCCGCCTTTGACCAGCGAGGCTTTGGCGCGGGTGGCGAGCGCCTTATCCAACACATAGAGCGAAATGGCATAGTTAAAGGCATCAGCAAAGAAATCCACCGCATCAGCCAGCAATGCTACCGAGCCGGAATACAGGCTGGCGATCACCTCCACCAGAAACATTCCGGCATTCAGCGCCAAAATAATCCAAAGGATTTTCCGGTAATTGCTATCGGCTACATTGCCGCCAGCGTCATTATCGCAACAACTCATAGTGCCTCCTCTTTGCGTTCTTTTTTGTGGAACAGCCGGTACAGAGCTGGCAACACCAACAACGTCAACGCGGTGGAGGAAATAATTCCACCAATCACCACCGTGGCCAATGGCCGCTGTACTTCTGCACCGGCACCGGTATTTAAGGCCATCGGCACAAAGCCAAGGCTGGCAACCAATGCGGTCATCAGGATGGGGCGCAGGCGCGTTAAAGCACCTTCAATAATGGCCTGATCAATCTTCATGCCCTGATCACGCAATCCACGGATGAAAGACACCATCACCACGCCATTGAGCACCGCCACACCAGACAGCGCGATAAAGCCGACACCTGCAGAAATGGAGAGTGGGATATCACGCAACCACAATGCGGCAATCCCTCCGGTTAGGGCCAATGGCACACCGGAGAAGATCAGCAAGGCAGCGCGACCTGAGCCAAACGCCATAAATAGCAGGCCAAAAATGAGTAGCAATGCCACTGGCACGACAATCATCAAGCGTTGCTTGGCGGAAATCAGTTGCTCAAACGTGCCGCCATAATCCACCCAATATCCGGCAGGCAGATCGACTTTTTGCCTGATGGTTTGCTGCACATCTTCCACAAAGCCACCCAGATCACGTCCCCGCACATTAGCGGTGACCACCACGCGGCGCTTGCCATTCTCACGGCTGATTTGGTTCGGGCCATAGATGATGCTGATATTGGCGACCTCTTCCAAAGGCACATAATCTGGGCGCATATCCGCGCCTTCCTGCTCGGCATAAGCAAGCGGTATGGGCAGACGTTCCAAGGTTTTAATGTCGGTGCGCAGATGCTCCGGCAGGCGCACGGCCAGATCAAAGCGCCTGTCACCTTCAAAGACCTGACCGGCTTCTTTACCGCCCATCGCCACCTGTACTACTTCCTGCACATCAGCAATGTTAAGGCCATACAGATCAAGTGCGGCGCGATCCGGCAATACGGAAAGTACTGGTAGACCGGTCACTTGCTCTACCTTCACATCGGCAGCACCTTCTACAGTTTGTAAGGCAGTGCCAATATTTTGCGCGGATGCAAGCAGCTGGTCTAAATCATCACCATAGAGTTTTATGGCTAAATCACTCCTTACGCCGGAGATCATTTCGTTAAAACGCATTTGAATCGGCTGGGTGAATTCATAATTATTCCCCGGCACTTTCTTCAAGACAGCTTCAATCTCCTCGACCAGCTCGGCTTTGCTTTTGCTGCTATCCGGCCATTCGTCGCGGGGTTTGCCCACACGGGCTGGGATAAGGTAGTGCCGCCCAGTAGCCCTACCGCGCACAGCGCAGGTAAAAAATAGATTTTCTTCATTATAGATTCCCAAATACATTGCTAAACACGTATCAATAAACCGCTTCTTGCCAGCCAAATATGGCCGCAATTAAGCGTGACGCAGGCACACGTAGCCTACGAGTTTTACGAGTTTAGGATTGGGGAGGTTTTGAAGGCGGGTAGTTTAGCTGAGAAAAATAATTATCACCCGCTTGATTGTGTAGTGCTTGACTGGCTATGGCAACATACTCAGCTTTGCCATGCAAGGTGGAAACATTGCTGTGGTTATGGCAGCAAGAGCAAAAATCGCATAATGCTTTACTCTGATTATCATCCTGATTGCCAATATCATCAATGGTTACAACATTCAAAAAATTGCCGCACAGAGCATCATCCGAGCAGTCGGCAGCCGTAGCACTGGCGATATTCATCGTCAAAAGCGCAATAACCATTATGAGTGAAGACAATTTTTTCATAAATGCATGTATATCAGATAATTATTAATTTTCTACCTCTATTTTCTGATATCTTCTTCCTTCCCATAAATAGTAAATCACCGGAATCACGATCAGTGTCAAAAGGGTAACAGTCACCATGCCACCGACCATCGGCAAGGCGATACGGCGCATCACATCCGAGCCTAAGCCTTCGGTAATAAAAATCGGCAGCAAGCCCACCATGGTGGTAAGCGCGGTCATCAACAGCGGTCGCACACGTAATACTGCACCATGCTGAATGGCATCGGACAGTTCGGCGAGTGATTTTGGTGGATGATGGCGCACTTGCTGGTCAATATAAATGAGCATCACCACCACGGTTTCAGCCGCGATGCCACCGGTGGCAATAAAGCCAACGCCCACTGCCACAGAGAAATTATACCCTGCCAGATACAGCGCCCACATGCCGCCAATGAGTGCAAATGGCAGGGAAAGCATAACGATGAGTGAGCGATCCAGCCTGCCAAAATGCAGCATCAGCAGCATAAAAATAATCAGGATGGCCGATGGCACGGCAATTTGCATACGCGCCTTGGCTTCCAGCATTTGTTCAAATTGGCCTGACCATTCCACCGCATAGCCTGCTGGCAGCTTCACTTTATCTGCTACCACACGCTCGGCTTCGGCCACATAAGAACCAATATCCCGATCCGCAATATCGACAAATACCCAGCCGGTAAGCCGTGCATTTTCGGATTTGATCATCGGTGGGCCTTCGACAAATTCAATACTGGCCAGCTCACCCAGCGGAATATGCTGACCTTGCGGCGTGGGGACTAAAATATCGGCCAGATCTTCCGGATGTTCACGGAATTGGCGCTCATAGCGCATCATAATGTTATAGCGCTCCCGGCCCTGTACTGACTCGGAGATATTCATCCCGCCCAGGGCCGTTTGAATAACCCGCTGGAACATGCCTAAATCAATATTCTGGCGTGCCAGCTCATCACGGTCGGGATTAATTTCTAAATATTTACCGCCAATCACCCGGTCGGCAAAGGCAGAGCGTGTGCCGCGTACATCTTTCACCGCCGCCTCGATATCGAGCGCAATACGGCTGATTTCTTTCAAATCAGCACCGGAGATTTTAATGCCCACCGGCGTGCGGATACCGGTGGAGATCATATCCATACGGATTTTAATCGGATAACCCCAGCTATTGACCACACCAGGCAGCTTCACCCGTTTATCTAAATCTTTAATCAACTCTTCGACCGTTAGCCCGTCACGCCACTCATCTTTAGGCTTAAGCCGTATCCAACTTTCAATCATTGAAATGGGTGCCGGATCGGTGGCGGTATCGGCACGGCCCACCTTGCCAAATACATGATGCACTTCTGGCACGGTTTTAATCAGCCGGTTGGTTTGCGAGAGAATTTCCTTGGCCTTAGTGATTGAGACACCAGGCAAGGTGGTGGGCATGTAAAGCAGCTCACCTTCATACAAAGCTGGCATGAATTCCGAGCCGGTGCGCCATAGCGGGATGGACATGCTGAGTACCAGAATTCCGGCAATCAATATTGTCATCCATTTACGTGCCAGGGCCAAGCTCAATAGCGGTTTATAAAATGAAATCAGCCAGCGATTAACTGGGTTTTCTTCCTCTTTGCGGATTCTGCCGCGTATCAGCCACAGCATCAGCACCGGCACCACGGTAACCGATAGGATCGAGGCAAAGGCCATGGCATAGGTTTTGGTAAATGCCAGCGGTGAAAACAGCCGGAAGGATTGGCCGGTTAAGGCAAAAACGGGCAAGAAGGAGACGGTGATAATCAGTAGCGAGAAAAACAGTCCTGGGCCAACTTCCTTGGTTGCAAGTAGGATAGCGGCGCGTTTATCCTCTGCGCTGGCATCCTTGCCCATATCCGAGAGTTTTCGGTGGGCGTTTTCCACCATCACAATCGAGGCATCGACCATAGCACCAATGGCAATGGCAATGCCGCCCAGCGACATGATGTTGGCGGTAATGCCTTGCGCCGACATCACAATGAATGCCGCCAGCACACCCAGCGGCAAGGTGATGATCGCCACAAAGGCTGACCGGGCATGCAGCAGGAAGATGATACTGATCAGCGCTACCACAATGCCTTCTTCAATCAGCTTGGTGCGCAGATACTCCACCGCGCCCTCAATCAAAGGGGCGCGATCATAGACGGTTTCAATCTCTACACCTTCGGGCAGGCCGGGTTTTAATTCCTCCAGCTTTTTCTTTACGCCTTCAATAACGGTCAGTGCATTTTCGCCGGAGCGCATCACTACCACGCCACCAACCACTTCACCTTCGCCGTTTAATTCCACTACGCCACGGCGAAGCTCCGGCCCCTCAATAATACGAGCAACATCGGAGAGCAGCACCGGCGTGCCACTTTTGGCATAAACCACCACTTTTTTCAGCTCTTCCAAATTGGTAATATAGCCCTTGGAGCGGATCATCAGCTCCATTTCACCTTTTTCGATCACCCGGCCACCCACTTCTTTACTGGCGGCACTAACCGCAGCGGTAATGCGGTGCAGAGGCACATCATAGGCACGCAGGCGGTTGGGATCGACCAGCACCTGATATTCTTTGACAAAGCCACCCACACTGGCGACTTCGGAAACACCCTCAACCGTGGCCAGCTCAAATTTCAAAAACCAATCCTGCAGCGTGCGAAGATAAGCCAGGTCATGATTGCCAGTTCTATCGACCACGGCATATTGATAGACCCAGCCGACACCTGTGGCATCCGGGCCAATCTGCGGCACGGCGTTATCAGGCAGATCTCCCTGAATTTTGGATAAGGCTTCAATGACACGGCTTCTGGCCCAATACTGATCAATGCCATCTTCAAAGATGATATAAACAAAGGACGTACCAAACATGGAGAAGCCACGTACATCCTTGGTCTTTGGCAAGCCGAGCATGGTGGTGGAAAGTGGGTACGTCACCAGATCTTCGACAATTTGTGGTGATTGACCGGGAAAATCCGTGCGGATAATCACTTGCGTATCGGACAGATCCGGTATGGCATCCAGCGGCATATTTTTAACCGCAATCCACCCAGCTACCAGCAGGGCGACCATCGCCACCATTACAAGCAATTGGTTGCCCACCGACCATTCGATGATCTTGGCTACGCCGGATTTGGTAGGATCATGGCTTAGATGATCATTAGTGTCCTGCATGTGCGCCCCCTACCGGTGCGGTTGGCGCATCAGGCATTTCGGCATCAGGTTTGTCTGGCCATTCCTGCAGCATCGGATGGCCTTCACCATAAGGATTCGCCGGTTCATCTTCGAGCTGCAGCCATAAATTGCTGGAACCGTGATCCATAAATAGTTTTAGACCTTTTTCTTTGTAATATTCCGGTTTGCCTTTGAGCAGCCACGGTTTTAATGCGGTCATCAAATCGGATAATCCTGCCCGGAGTTCTTCTTCGGTAATACTGTCCTTGGCAAAGATAATGGCACGTTCGGCGGCTTCTAAAATAAATTGCAGTTTGGTGCCTCGGAATTTTGGCATCAAATGATCATTGAGCTTCAATGCTGGCATCAGCATCTTGTCATCAAACTCGGCATTGCCGGTGAGGCTTTGCTGCATATAAATAGCCGCATCGACAAGGTGGTTGATCATTGCCAGCTGATCCTGCTTGACCTCCAGCAATGACAGTGGCGTTTGTACTTTTTGCAATTTGCGGAAGGATTCCCGCAGCGCACTTTCTGAATCCAGCAAAAACTGGCTGCTGACCACAATCTCATCGCCATCCTTAATACCGGAAAGCACTTCGGTACGGCCTTTATTATGAATGCCCACTTGAATATTGCGTGGCTGGAAACGCCCGTTGCCTTCGGCAACTACAACGAAATCTCCCTCAGAGCTTTTTAAGATGGCCTCGGAAGGAATCGACAGGCGCTTTTCGACATCGGTTTCAAAGTCCACATCGGCGTATGCACCAGGCTTTAACGCGCCATCGGCATTATCCAGCACTAACCGTACCTGGCCGGTGCGGCTGGCCGGATCAATGGTGGGATAGATATAATCAATACGCCCAGTACGCTCTACACCACCTAAATTGGGAAAGGTGACCGTGGCTTTGCTGTCTTTGGCTAAAAAGCGTAAATCTTTCTCTGCTACGCTGATATTGATCCATACGCTGGAATAATCCTGAATCTCGGCGATTTGCATGCCGGATTTCACATATGTACCGGCTCTTACATTGAGCTTGCTGACAATGCCATCGGTAGTGGCATAAAACGGTACATTTTGGAATTTCTTGCGGTTCTCTTTGAGCTGCTCCAGAGTTATCTTTTGCACGCCTAATGATTCCAGGCGTTTGGCGCTGGAGTTGATGCGCCCCGTAGCGCCGGTGGCAAGGGCGGCGATATAATCCTGCTGCGCCGATACCAGCTCAGGGCTGTAAAGGGTAAAGAGTAAATCACCTTTTTTGACTTCATCGCCCACGGCAGTGATTTTCAGATTCTCCACCCATCCGGCCACGCGGCTGGAGATATCCTGCTGCAGGCGAATATTTTCGCTGACCAACCCATAGCTTCTAACATCGGTACCAAAGCGTGCCATGGTGGCATTTTCCGTGCGCACACCGATATTTTGAATAGTTTCTGGTGCGATGGTAACTTTGGTACGCTCGTCACCTTCATAAGCGCTGTGATCCTCCTGGGCATCACCACCTTCCATTGGCACCAAATCCATACCGCAAATGGGGCATGAACCCATTTCATCGGCAATGTAATGCGGGTGCATCGGGCAGGTATATTTCTGCGCCTGGGCGAGTGCCGGTGTGATGGTAAAAGCTATTAGTAGCAGCAATAATGCAGGTAATCTCATTACTTATCTCCGATGATATGGCTGTTAAATTCAGCGGCTAGCATTAGATGTTGCGCACGCTTTTCAGCCAACTGTGATTTAATGGTGAGCTGGTTGATTTGGGCATCGAGCACCGTATCCAAATTGGTTTCGCCTGCTTCATAGGTACGCTCTGCAGCGGCAACCATTTCATCCAGCGCCTTGTCTTTTTCGACAAACACCATGACATTATCCAAGGTGGCATCACGCTTGCTGGCCAGCGCATCTAATTTACGCTTCCACATACGGCCTGTGTCATCATAAGCATTCTCAGCGCTGCGCTTGCTGGCTTCTGCCGCTCGTAATTTGGGCTTTTGATTCCATTCATACCATAGCGGGATGGAGATGGTGGCCTGCACGCTAAACCAATCATCACCACGGAAGTTAGCGCCGGATTCACGCTGTTTATAAATGGCCTGAACGCCGTAATCAGGGTCGAAGGCAGCATCGGCAGCATCCACGTCTTTATCGGCAATATCGATATCCTCTTTGGCAATAAGCACCGGATAGACGCTTTCGGCAGTGTTATCCCATGTGACTTGCGGTATGTTGGGCAGTGGGATAGCAGGCACTTCACCTACCAGGCGAACCAACTCCGCTTCAATATCATCGCGTTCGGCTTTTAAATCATTGAGCTTGCTTTCAACCAGTGAGCGCTCCACATCCACCTCGGAAAAACGCCAATACACACCGTTACCGGCTTCCAGGCGGCCTTTAAAATATTCTTCCAGTGATTTGTAATGCTCCAGTTGTTTTTTGGCATAGGCTTCCTGTTGTTTAACCTTATCAAGGCTGGCCAGCATTGAGGTGAGCATCGCTTTTAAACGCTGCATGGTATAATCAGCAATGAGCTGTTGCTTGGCGGATAGCTCCTCTTGTCTTTCGGATTTGGCTTTGCGCAGGGAATAGCTGGGGATTTGTTGTTTAAAGCCGATGACCTTGGAGCTGGGCAGAAATTGGTCAAAGGCCGGATCATTAACCGGTAAATTATCAACACCGAGTATAATATTTGGATCAGGCAGCCCCATTTCGCCATCGGAGAGTTCTTTAAACCGTGTGCCTTGTTCTAATATCTGGGTGACTTGTGGGTGCTCGGCCAGACGCTTAACATAATCATCAAATGTCTCTGCTTTGGCTGCGGTGGCAGAAAACAGGATCAAAAAGGTTAGTATCAAAGAACGTATGGCCATATGGTTTCCTCGTTTTATTAGCACTGGTACGAAACAGTTGCGTCTATCCCTCAAAAATTCTTTGCTAATTTTTCAGCTAGAATTTTACGAGCGCGATAGACGCGGGTTTCCACCGTTTTGGGGGTGACATTTAATAATTCTGCGCAGGTTTCCTGCGAATTTCCTTCCACCGCAAACAGGATCAGCGCTGTTTTGAGCTTATGCGGTAGTTTCTGGATTTCCTGATCAAGAATAGTCAGCTGTTGGCGCGTATCAGCCAGATCTTCCACATTACCGCCAGGATCGGCGATAATATCGTGGTAGGAGCTGCTGCTTTCCTCACCACCAATGGCGGTATCGAGCGATAGAAATTGCCTGACTTTTTGTTTTCTGCCCCAATCACGGCACAGATTAATGGCGATTTGGTAGAGCCAGGTGGAAAATGTATAGGCGGGTTTATAGGTGTCGGCTTTGAAATGCAGGCGGATAAAGGTTTCCTGCAAAATATCATAAGCGGCATCTTCATCTTTAACGTAGCGGGAAATAAAGGCGAACAGCTTATGCTTATAGCGGCGCATCAGCTCATTGAGCGCTTCTTCACGACCTTCGCTTACCAGCAGGACGAGGTGTTTATCCTCTGTGGCATCATCAATCGTTTCATTATTTGTTCTCGTAAAGCGCATCGGTGACCATCTGCTCCAATTTTTGATTCTGCTCATCGGTTAGAATGGGGCGCATCTCAAACAGATGTTCCAATGTCGCCTTTTGCAGCTCACCCATGGCGTGGTGAATTTTATCGGTGGCAGCCTGTACGTTCGGGCTAAAAGATTTATCAGCTTTAATGGCTTCGGCCAGCTCCATATTGGCCAGGCGCATTTGCTCTTCTAAATACATACGGCGCTGACGGTAGCGCTTTTCAATATCGACCAACTGATTGTCTTGCTCGGCAGTGATATTGAGACGATCATGCAATAGCTTATGCCAGCCTGCCGCATCCGTATGTTGGTTATGATCATGCCCTTGCATGTAATGGGTGCCTATATATTGGCCACCAAAAGCAACTGCCAATAATATCAGTACAAAAATGGTGGCGTTGATATAGCGTTTCTTCATTTGATGCGCTCGATTAGATTGGAAGTTAAATATGGTGAATTGGTGCTAAAGACACTCATCCCCAATACATCCTGAGTAGACGCATTGGCGGGTTTTAATGGCACCATCGGGCTGGCGGTAATGCCAATCACTAAAGCCATGGCGATGGCCGCCATACGAAATTGCGGCACGGCAAATGCGAGTGCCATTTTATCATACCATGGCTGCACCATCTCGGCGCTAGCAACATGGATTTTGCGCCATACATCTTGTTCCAGCCTGTCCAATCGATGGTCGGCTGGGGCTTCATTAAAGTGCATGGCAAGCAATCTGTTTAGCATTTTATGTATCATTTATTGTTCCTTGTAGCCTGATTTATACCCCTTATACGCGGTAATAGCAGCCATCCCTCAATTTTTTTTGAGAATGCCAAACAGACTTGCTTCATATTACCCTATCTAACAAAAAAATCTATGTTTTCCAGCAAAATGAGAGTGTAAGCACGCTAACCTAATAAAACCGGGGGATGCTGAAATTCCGACTAAAAATGTTTACTTCTACCCTGAATAAACTATGCTGGGCAGTGTGACAGGGTGTAGTAACCCAAAACCATATGTTACGGACTTAACGTATTCGCCAAACAAGTCCTCCCTTATGTCGGGAGGGTGGCGGAATAAAACAGCCGCTTGCGGTGAATACGCTGCATGCCGGGTTTTGGCATTACTAACCTCCTGACACCATTGGGTGTCGCATGGGGAATACCTTGTTACTTAAATGTAACTAACAAAGGAGGTATCCCGATGAAAAAATCACTTTTATTATTATCAATCACCGCACTTTCTGCATGCACCACATTGGGCGAGGTGGAAAAGGAAGCGTTGCGTGATCGCGCTATTGCTGATGCGAAAAAGCAGCCCAAGGAAGTGCATTTGGCTTATTTGCAATGCTACGGCCTGAGTGACAGCGACAAAAAAAGCTGCCGCCGCAGTGCCAAACATACCATTGAAGGCCGTAAAAGCGCCGTGACATGGGATTATATTTTACCGTTTGACTATGAGGCGGAGCGGCTGGGCTTCAAAGCATTTCTGCAAGATCAGGGTAAAAAATGCGCCGGTGTGAATGAAGGGCCGAAATATAACACGGATAGCAACGCTTATGATGTGATCTGCACCGATGGCAATCAATACCAAATGCGGTTTGATGGCAGTGCATCGACATGGGAACTGGTGAAATGAGGCAGTACCATGGCAAGTATCAAACGAGAAAAGCATCCGCTTAACATCAAAATTGGTGAGCGCATTCGCTCTGGTCGTAAGGCATCAGGTTTAAGCCAATCCGAGCTGGGTAATACGATCCCAAACCCAATAACTTTTCAGCAAATTCAAAAATACGAAACCGGAAGTAATCGGATTAGCGTTTCAATGCTATGCGATATCGCGGAAGCACTGCAATTACCCTTGCCGTATTTCCTGGAAGATCTGCAGGATGTGAAAACCATGCTGTCTGATGTGGAGTGGAAGATTTTACACAGCGTGCGTGATTTGTCAGGTGAATCCCAACAGGCTTTAGTGACATTATTGAACGAAAAAACGGCAGGGTAGCTTAAGCGGCGCGAAGACGGTAATGACCTTTGCCATCAGATTCAATCAAGTTGCGCCAGTGCGGTTGGCTTTTAAACACATCCCGCATTCGGTTACATTGCGACCCGACATCATGCAACAGCACTTTGCCATAAATCCAAGGGTCTCCACCTTCGTGTGCATTGTGTAACTGCTCCACCACTTTGGCCTGAATGTTGCCGAGGTGAAAATTTTCATCCTCATAAACCACATGCCGATATTGATTGCTATATGCAAAGCGGCGACCATTAGTTCTTTTCCTATCATAATAACGATCATGCTGTAGATGGTCGCTATAAGCTGGCTGGTGATTGACAGTCGTCACTTCATACTCTTCTTCAAATGCTGTCCGATCATAATTTGTCACCAGCAGATCACGAACATAAACTTGCAATGCAGGCTGGTGCGGTTCATCGGCAATGCGAATGTCGCTATGTTCTTTTTCATCTACGGTTAAAAAATGAGTGAGCAAGGATTCACCTCGTTGAAACAGCATATGGCAATCTTTAGCCCGAATTCCCACCAACCCTTCATAATGCTCAGAAGTAGCTGTATGAAATTGATAACCTTCTTCTTTACCACGCTCAACAAAACATATGGGGAGCCAGACACATAAGCGCCAGCACACCACATCCACCGAGCGTTCTAAGAAAAGCCGCGCCAAGAAAAAAAGTGGTGCAACGGGTGGCAACGCCGCGCAACTCGGTGCAACAGCAGGCAACAGCTCGCAACGCAAAAACAGCAAAAAATCACCAGATACAGATACAGAAGCAGATACAGACTCAGATGCAGAGGAGAATACAGATACAGATTCAAAAAAAGATTCAAATACAAAAAACAGAACGAGAGAAGAAAAGAAGGAGTCTGAGGAAGAAAAACAGCAGAACTGTGGAAAAGATGCAGATAAAAATCAAAAGCAGATTTTACAGCAGATGGCAGATATCTGGAACGAAGAGGTGCAGAGTAAAATCACACCAAACCAGAATGCCATACTCACAAAAAAACGCAAAGAGCTGCTTACAGCCAGATGGATAGATGAATTTGCAGAGGATATCAGAGCATGGCGATATTTCTGCGAAATCATAGGCAGATCAGAATTTTGTCTTGGCAAAATTGAAGGCAAGGATTGGACGATTGACCTGACCTGGGCAGTGCAGTCATCAGATCGGGTGGCCAAGATTCTCGAAGGCGGCTTCTCAGGAGGCAAACACCCATCCAAACCACCGTCATGTGATATTCCTGAATTCCAAGATGCATGGGATGAGGTGCTGAGGCGCTTGGCACACCACCATGGCAAAGCTGCCATTCGCAGCTGGTTTTCTAACACCGTTATCACCAAAGCCGAAGACACGCCAGATGGCGTGATGCTTACGCTTGAATGTCCCCGCGAATTTGTGCGCGGCTGGATTGAAAAACATTTCCTTGCCGATTTGAATCACCACTGGCGCGAATGTGATTACAGCTCACGCCCTGTGATCGGCATCCAACTTCAAACCAAGGAGGCCGCATCATGAACGGAGAGCAGCTACTGCAGCAAGCGCTGCAAACATTCGAAGAACGCCGCGCCAATTATGGCCAGGCGAAACATCACTTCCGAGAGGTGGCCAGGCGATGGTCGCTGATTCTGAATTGCCAGGTCACCCCGCAGCAAGTGGTGATGTGCCTGATTGAACTCAAGCTGGCGCGGCTCAAAGGAAATCCCACGCATCTCGATAGCATCATCGATATCGCCGGTTACGCGGCGGTGATGGCTGAGGTGTTTCCGGAAGATAACCAAGGAGGACTTCGCAATGAAAGAAATTAAAAAATGGACAGTCACCGATGTGGCGGATCGGTTTGAGGAAGCGGCTTGCACTCTGAAACGCTTACCACCGGTGAAGGTGCAGGGATATTTCAATGCCTGGCCGGAAATCGTTCGCACCGTGATGGAGCAGCTGCAGGCCGACCGCTTGCCCATGCGCCTCGGCCCACCAGCACCGGATGCCATTAGCCGGATGGAAGAAACTATCCAATGGATTTTCTGGCTCGATGATGAAGATGAGCGCCGCCTGATTTGGCTGCGTGCCGCCCGTGTTCCATGGAGACCCATTTGTTGGCGATTAGGCTGTGGCCGTACCAAGGCATGGCAGATGTGGACATATGCACTTCTCAAGGTTGTCACTCGCCTGAATGCCAAGCAGGGAGGGCGTTAGCATGGTGTTGAAAAAAAAGACTAAACAAGATGAACAAAATCTGTTATGCATAGACATATCATCGCCAGAGGTGGGTGAAAATGACCCTCTCGCGCCTTATCGTCCCCACATAGACCGTTTTGACCTGACAGAAGAGCAGAAGCTCGAACTGGTCGGCACGATTATAGCGATTGCCGACATGGTGTTGGATGTACGGTTTGGGCTGATAAAATATCCGCATCAGTGCCAGAAACCAGTTGATGAAGTTGGCGCTTCGATCAATGGTGATAGGCATGAAAACTAATGCAAAATCAGTTATTTATTGCCGGGTTTCCAGTCAAGCGCAACTGAAAAAGGGCGATGGGCTGGCAAGCCAAGAGACGCGCTGTCGTGAATTTGCACGCATGCGCGGTTATAGCGTTGAAGAAGTCTTTTATGATGAAGGCATCAGCGGCAAATTGCTCGACCGCGCCAAGATGCGCGAACTGCTGGAGTATTTAAACAGCCATGCGCAGAAAGAACCTATCGTTGTTATCATCGACGATATTAGCCGATTAGCGCGAGACCTTGAAACACACATACGATTACGCACCGCTATCGCCGATGCAGGCGGCAAGCTGGAATCTCCGGCGATTGAGTTTGGTGAAGATTCAGACAGCCGTTTGGTGGAGCACTTGCTTGCATCCGTCGCCGCTCACCAGCGTGAAAAGAATGCCGAGCAGGTAAAGAACCGCATGCGAGCACGAATGCAGAATGGCTATTGGGTATTCAATGCTGCCATCGGATACAAGTTTGAACGCAAACCCGGACACGGAAAAATATTGGTGCCAGATGAACCCGCTGCCTCAATCATCGTTGAAGCGCTAGAAGGATTTGCGGCAGGACGGTTTGAAACTATTTCAGAAGTGCGGTGCTTTTTGCTGTCTAAGCCCGGCTATCCGCGTGATCGGAATGGGGATTTGCACGTAACAAAAATTCGCGAGATGCTAGAGCGTGTACTTTACACGGGCTATATGGAGTACAAGCCATGGGGAATTACGCTTCAGCCCGGCAAACATACGCCGCTTATTGACTTTGAAACCTACAACAAAGTGCAAGCGCGACTACGTGGTCAGGCGAAAGCTCCGGCTCGGAAGGATATTCGGGAAGATTTCCCGCTGCGAGGCTTCGTGCTTTGCGGCACATGCCATACACCAATGACAGCATGCTGGTCAGCTGGACGGGCATCGAAATATCCATATTATCTTTGCCGAAACAAGGAATGCCCTGATTGCAAAAAGTCGATCCGTAAAGAAAAGCTGGAAGACGAATTTGAAGGCATCTTGCACGAATTACAGCCAACGCCCGATCTGGTGTACATCACCAGAGAGGCGGTCAAGAAGGTTTGGAAGAAGCATAAAAATGGTCACGGATTAGACCGCAACGAGTTGAAGAAGCAACTCAAAGAACTGGAGCGAAAAGCGGAACAATTAATGGATCGTATCGTTGAGACTGATAGCGAGACATTGGTCAAAGCCTACGAAGCGAAGATCACAAAGATTGAATATCAGAAGGCAGAAATTAGTTCAAAACTGGCAAGCTCACTGAGCGGCCCGGAAAGTTTTGAGGAGAGTTTTCAAACCGTGTTTGATTTTATCGAAAATCCGCAGAAACTTTGGCATTCTGAGAGCTTGGAGGATAGAAGGTTGCTACTAAAACTCGTCTTTACCCGTCCACTGGCCTACCACCGAAAAGACGGTTTTCAAACCGCTGCTATCGCGCTCCCATTCGGGCTTTCAGGGCAGTCGATTAAGGGTAAGTCGGAAATGGTGGAGCCTAGCGGGGTCGAACCGCTGACCTCCTGAATGCAAATCAGGCGCTCTACCAACTGAGCTAAGGCCCCACACGGAATTGAGGTGGCGAAATGTAGGGAAATTACGCGTCTAGTCAAGCAGAAAATGCAAATGCCGCAGGGTTTTTTAGCGCCATTTATCAAGCACCGCTTTGAGTCTGTCGAGTTTCACAGGCTTGCTGATCACACCATCAAAGCCGGTTTTCTCCATCTTATCAGCAGTTTCTTTGGTGACATCTGCGGTGAGCGCGATGATAGGGATATGGCGTGCAAACTCTTTGCGCACGGCCACTGCCATCTCGATACCGGTCATATCGGGCATGTGTATATCGGTCAGGATAAGATCGTAATAATCATGATCGCGCATATGCTCCAGCGCCTGACGCCCCGTTTCGACCGAATGGTACGAGCAGCCCAGTTTTTTGAGCATGGTTTCGGCGACGGTGCGGTTGACCGGATTGTCTTCGACTAAAAGTACAGCAAAGTCGGTTGTTTCCACGGGTGTTGGTTCCGACAGGCCATACTCTTCTGCCAAACTGCTAGCCGCCTTGTCGATGGTGCGCAACAACGTTTCAATGAGGTTTCTATAGCTTGCTGGTTTAGCCAGTGAAGTGTAGAAGCCACGGCTATGCAAATGGTCTATATCTTCTTTTTGTGATGTCCCTACCAGTGCTATAATGCCACTATTGACTGATTCATCCAGCTTTTGCAACGTGTCACTATTGCTCTTGTAAGGGCTTTCGGTAAGGTTAGGGTTGTAAAGTGCAATATCAAAAGACTCCTTACGCAGGGCAGCTTGCACTTCATGGGTGTTTTGGGCGGTATGCACATGCATATGAAGCGTTTC
>PBPD01000059.1 GCA_002725445.1 Rickettsiales bacterium | reverse complement strand
CCAAACACCACCGAATGCACCGCCCCGATGCGTGCGCAAGCCAGCATGGCAATGCCGGCTTCAGGAATCATCGGCATGTATAATGTAACGCGGTCGCCTTTTTTAACGCCCTGCGATTTCAGCGCGTTCGCAAACTCGCACACCTTATGATACAGCTCACGGTAGGTATAATGAATCGGCGCTTCTTCAGGATCGTCCGGCTCCCAGATAAAGGCGGTTTTATCGCCACGGCTCTCCAGATGCCGATCCAGACAATTCACTGTGATGTTCAGCTGGCCACCCTTGTACCATTTTATGTCAACATCGCCCTCGAAGCTGGTGTCTTTGACCTCATCCCACTTTTTAAACCATGTGTATTCTTCGCCTTTTTCGGCCCAGAAAGAAGACGGGTCTTCGATCGATTGGTGATACATTGCAGCATAATTCGCCCAATCCAGTTGGCCTTTTGACTCTACACGGACATCATCTACGACTTTTTGCGACATAATTACTCCCTGCGTATTTTTATTTTAACATGGCATAGAGCCACGCTTTTTCAACTGTTTAATGCACGCAGAATTATTCGCCTTCGTCGAACTTAGCATCGATAAGGTTTTGCAGCGCTTGCACTGCTGCTTCGGCATCTTCTCCGTCGGCCTGCAACTCCAGCTCTGTACCGGGTTCTGCAGCCAACATCATCAGCCCCAATATGGAGGTAGCCGAAACCGTCCACTCCATATCCTCATCCTGTAAGCCCTCAGGCGGCGTGCCTAATCGTGTTACCGATATTATAGCACGAAACTCGCTCGCTTTCTTGACAAATTTTGCCGCCGCCCGGGCATGTAATCCTTTTTTATTGGAGATGGTTGCAACGCGTTTTGCCTGAGGCATATGCTACCCCCGCTTCAGTAAATTGCTTGCTACGTTGATGTATTTACGTCCAGATTCCTGCGCCGCCAGTACTGCCTGTTGGATAGGCAAAGCATTGCGCACACTCAGCAACTTGATGATCATAGGCAGGTTTATGCCCGCAATCACTTCCACCTGCCCCTCACCCATTACAGAAATCGCAAGGTTAGAAGGCGTGCCACCGAACATATCTGTCAGCAACACCACGCCATGCCCATCATCCACATGCTTTACCGCCGCAATAATATCGTCGCGCCGGTTTTCCATATTGTCATCTGGCTCAATACACACAGGATACAAATTGGTTTGCGGGCCCACCACATGCTCCGCAATGGCGATAAACTCGCGCGCCAAATTTCCGTGCGTTACTAGTACGATACCGATCATTCGACTTGTCTAACCTATTTTAAGCGTTATGCAAGTCTTCTCGACAATACGGGCATCAACTCGCCTTTTCTGTGGCTGACTCTGCCGAAAATCCCACATCTATATGCGCAGGCTCTTGCAGTGCATGGAGCGCTGCGCGCACTTTATCGGCAAACATAGCATGATGGTGATTCAATGTGAGAACAGGCAACGTCACCCCGCCAAACGGACGCGCGTTTTGAGCGGGCAACCGCTCCTCTTCCCCTAGCGCGACGGCCACATGCACGGCACTTTCCGCAACGTATGGATAGCGCAAAATGCCTACGCCGCGCACCTCCAGCATTCCTTGCAACGAAGTGGGAGCGCTAGCTAGTAGTTTTCCGTCTTTTTCACGTAGCAGGGTAATGTCATCGGCCACCAGCTCAGCGCCAGCATGCAGCAGGCGCAACGCCGCCTCTGATTTGCCTGCCCCGCTCTCACCCAGCAACAAAATGCCGTTGCCAAACCATTTCACACAGCTGGCATGGCACTGCATTTACTGATCCTCGGAAGTGAGCAACTCGAATATCTGGTCTTTGGAATCCTGCTGGCGTAATAGCGAGCAATTATTTTCGTCACGCAAAATGCGGGAAATACGCGCCAGCACTTTCAAATGTTCTGCATTCGCACTCTCAGGTGCCAGCAAGGCGAAAATCAGATCGACTTTCTTGTCGTCCGGGGCGTCAAACTCTACCCCTTCCTGCAAGCGAATGAAAAAACCATACACTTTATTCAATCCGGCGAAACGTGCATGCGGAATGGCCACACCATCGCCCACAGCCGTACTGCCCAATCGCTCACGCTCGACCAATCCATCCAGCAATGTGCGTTCGCGTATTTCCGTCATTTGCGAGGCGTGCGCTGCAATCTGCTGCAATGCCTGACGCTGACTGCCCGCCGGCACATGCAATAGAATAGAATCGCGCGTGAGTAATTCAGCAATATTCATAAGATAATGTGTGTGCTTTTTTTAGTCGTAAAGGCGCTAGGCGGCGGCTTCTGCCGCGTCATGCACATCCACCCAAGAGATATTCCCATCCGGGCGGCGATAGACAAAATTGATCTTACCATTCGCAGAATTATAGAAGGTAAGCGCTGGCAAATCTTCCAAATCCATGCGCATCACCGCCTCACTTACGGTCAGGGTGTCAATCTGCGTTGGAATTTCAGCAATCACTGCTGGTCCGCCTTCTTCTGCCAACTCGTCTTCTTGCTCAGGCGCCAGTGTATATTGCACGGCCTGACGTACAGCCGCTTCCTGCTCAGCACGTTGCTTGTTATGGTTGGTAATGCGGCGCTTGTAGCGGCGCAGTTGCTTCTCACATTTCTCAGCAGCGGCATCAAATGCGCCATACACATCTTCCAGCTCGCCACGGCTCTTAATCTGCACACCTGAATGCGTGCCAATATTCGCCTGAATGTCACAACGGAAAAGATGCGCTTCTTTCGTCACCACCACTTCGGCAGCATTGACTTTGTCCAGATATTTGCTGAACACGTCGTTCAAACGGTTTTCGATGTGCGATTGGAGCGATTCACCCAACTCCATTTTTTTACCAGTAATATTAATGCGAACGTCTGTCATTCCTGCCTCGCTAGTTTGTTGATGTTGTAGTTAACGATAGATATGCGTTTGTCAATTTCCAATTAGTCATTTTAGCGCAAAAAACTTCTTTCTCCAAGCCGGATCGGTGCATTCAGTCTACATTGCAGGCAATTTTACGCCCAGCGCATTTGCCAGCCTGTCAGCCTCACCATAATACGCTGCCCGGCGAATAAAGCGCGGCATAATACCTGTCCATTCGAACTGGCCTTGTAGTTTGCCGTCAGCGCCTTCACCGGCAATATTATAGGTGAACAAATCCTGCATAGTAATGGTATCGCCTTCCATACCCACAATCTCGGACACGTAGGTGATGCGGCGGTGGCCATCGCGCATGCGGCTGACCTGAATAATCAAATTAATCGCCGAAGATATCTGATAGCGAATTGAATTCATCGGCAAATTCAGATTCGCCATATTGATCATATTCTCCAAACGTGACAACGCATCGCGCGGGTGGTTGGCGTGGATGGTGGTAAGTGAGCCTTCATGGCCCGTATTCATGGCTTGCATCATGTCGAATGCTTCGGCACCACGCACCTCACCCACGATAATGCGGTCAGGGCGCATACGCAGCGCATTTTTCACCAGATCACGCATCGAGACTTCTTCCTCGCGCCTGCGGCCAAATGACACCGGCTTGGTTTCCAGGCGTACCACATGCGGCTGCTGCAAGCGCAATTCGGCGGCGTCCTCGATGGTAACCACGCGCTCCCAATCATCAATATTTTGCGACACCGCATTAAGCAATGTCGTCTTACCAGAACCGGTACCGCCGGAGATCATTACATTCAGGCGGCAACGCCCAACTACTTTCAGAAAATCGCACAAGGCCTGCGACACATTCTGCTGATCGCGCATCGCGTCCAGCGTGATAATATTCTTGGCGAATTTACGAATCGAGATGGATGTGCCATCCACCGCCAGCGGTGGCGCAATAATATTCACACGACTACCATCACTCAGACGCGCATCAACCAAGGGACGGTTACGGTTCAGGCTACGCCCCACCATACGCACAATCTTATCGGCTATCTCCAGTACTGCC
This sequence comes from Rickettsiales bacterium, assembly GCA_002725445.1. Lineage (GTDB taxonomy): Bacteria > Pseudomonadota > Alphaproteobacteria > Rickettsiales > UBA3002. Next base: position 29,426 of record PBPD01000059.1, on the reverse strand, counting down.
GCCTCATCGGGATAGGTGACATCGGTCAGCTCCAAACGGCCATTGCGCTCTACATAGATCTGCTTAGCACCGTTGATAAGAATATCGTTTATGGAATCATCTTCCAGCAAAGGCTGAATAGGCCCAAAATCGGACAGGCTGGCGACCAGTTCGTCGGTCATTTCCTGCACGGCAGCGTCGTGGTCGGCTTCAGGAGCGGACTGAGTTGAAAGAGCGGCTAGCTGGGCTTCCAACTGGGCAATGCGCGATTCGAGGGCTTCGGTCATAGATTCATTCTGTGTTTCTTTTTAGTTTTAGCAGAGGCCTGCGCGATTGCAACCATATCTGGCTAGCTGACCAGATGTGCTTTTTCGCGACGACGCACCACCGATGACGGGATATGCATCGCCTCACGGTACTTAGCTACAGTACGGCGTGCCACCTCGATATTACGTTCTTTCAGTTTTTCGACGATGGCATCATCGGAAAGGATCTTCTTGGGGTCTTCTTTGTCGATATATTCTTTGATGTAGAACATCACGGTTTTGCTGGAATATTCCGTGCCGCCGCTGGCCCCCGCCAAGGAAGAGGTAAAGAAATATTTCAGCTCGAAAATACCACGCGGTGTCGACATAAATTTATTGGTAGTGACCCGGCTAATCGTGCTCTCATGCATATCCACCGCCAACGCGATATCTTTCAGGGTAAGTGGCTTCAGAAAACGAATGCCATATAGCAAAAACTTTTCTTGCTGCTTCACCAGTTCGGTGGCCACCTTCAATATGGTGTTCGCCCGCTGATCCAGTGCCCGCACCAGCCAGCTTGCATTGGAAAATTGCTCGTTGAGGTATTTTTTGGCTTCTTTGTCTCGCGCCTTGGCATCCAGCTCGGCAAAATAATGCTGGTTTAACAACACACGCGGCAATGTATCGCTATTCAGCTCAATCAGCCATTTGCCCCCCTTACCACGACGCACCAGCACGTCTGGTTCAATCGCCTGCGCGGCATCGTTGATGAATTGACTGGCCGGCTTAGGGTTCATACGGCGGATGTCCCTCAGCAAATCTGCGAATTCTTCTCCGTCCACCCCGCACAGTTTTTGCAATTTTTGCAGCTCTCCGCGCCCCATTAACTCAATATTTTCTACAAAGGTTTGCATGATGGGATCGTAGAGGTTTTTGTCTTTCAATTGCAGGCTCAGACATTCCTGCAAGCTGCGCGCAAAAATGCCTGCCGGATCGAATTGCTGCAATTCCTGTATGGTTTCCTCAATCAGCGCTTCTTCGGCATTCAGCGTTTCGGCCAGACTATCCATATCGTCGCGCAGATAGCCCGACTCGTCGATCATATCAATCAGCTGCGCGCCAATCATACGCTTGAGCGGGTCTTCAATATCCACCTGAAGCTGCTCAAACAGGTGATCGCGCAGCGATATCTCGGACGAGACGGTCTGCTCAATATAGTCCGAACTATCGCCCCCGCCACCACCGCTTGCACGTGTGGCCACGTCTTTGCGCCCGACTGACTGGCTGCGATATTCACTGTCTTCCTGCCAGCCGCTGGTGCCCTGATCATCCAGCGCATCACTGCGGCTGGTTTGCGTGTCGTCATTGTCGCCGCGCTCGTCAGATTGCGCAGAACGTTCTGCATCACGGTCTTCAGGGGTTTGTTCTGTGCCGGTTGCTTCCAGCCGGTCGCTATCCTCGCGTGCCAGCAACGGGTTTTTCTCCAGCTCTTCGGCAACAAAGGCATTTAATTCCATGGAGGAGAGTTGCAGCAGCTTAATAGATTGCTGCAGCTGGGTGGTCATTACCAGCGATTGGCTTTGGCGTATCTCAAGTTTTTGCTCGTGTGCCATACACTACAAACTGAATTTTTCTCCCAGATATACCCGACGCACATCTACGTCATTCACAATGTCATCCGGCGAGCCTTCTTTCAGCACGGTTCCATCGTGGATGATGTAGGCACGGTCAATGATATCCAGCGTTTCACGCACATTATGGTCGGTAATCAACACGCCAATGCCGCGGTCTTTCAGGTGGCTTACCAAATCGCGTACATCGGAAATAGCGATCGGGTCGATACCCGCTAACGGCTCATCCAGCAGAATAAAAGAAGGGCGACTGGCCAGTGCACGGGCAATTTCCACGCGGCGGCGCTCACCACCCGACAAACCAAGCGCGGGCGATTGACGCAAATGCGTCACCGAAAATTCGGCCATCAACTCTTCCAGCATGCTTTGGCGCACATCGGCTACCGGCTCGCTCACCTCAAGCACCGACATGATATTCTGTTCCACGGTCATACCACGAAAGATCGATGCTTCCTGCGGCAAATAACCAATACCCAACCGCGCGCGCCGATACATTGGCAGGTTGGTGATGTCCGTTCCATCCAGATAGATGCTACCGTAATTGGGCTGCACCAACCCTGTAATCATGTAAAAACAGGTCGTTTTACCTGCACCGTTCGGCCCAAGCAGCCCCACAGCCTCGCCACGATTCACCGACAAGCTGACATTTCGTACCACTGGGCGCTTGGCATATTGCTTGCCAAGATTAGACACGGCCAGCCCTGACTGAGTATCTACCAAAGCGGGTTTGTGCTCGTCGTCACCCGACGACTCACCGCGCGCATCGCCCGGCCCAAAATCGGGGGCAGATGCATTGTTTTTTTCTGATTTAACAAGGCTTAGCCAAGCCATGCCGTCTCCTTATTCTTTTGCGTCAGCTGTGAAAACCCAGCCTGTTATTTTGCGTTATCCGGCACGAATAAGCCGCGCACACGCCCGCCTTGTGTTTTAGTGCCATCGGTTGTGGTTGTCACGCCACCCGTCAACACACTACGGCCGCTGGCGAGATTATATTCTAATTTACTACCTTTTAGTACATTTTTATCGCGGGTGAGCACGACGTTGCCGGTCAGATAGATCATTTCGCTATCCACATCATAGATCGCCTGCTCACCGCGAGCAGTTTCCTGAGGTGCGGCAAAGAACACATTGCCTGTGGCTTCGATCTTGGAAATCTTGCTCCCCATCGCAGCACCACCGCCGCCTTTGTAGAACACGGTCATGGTGTCGGAATTCATGTCAATATTGCCCTGCTGCGCCTCTACATTGCCACGGAAGATGGCACGCTGCTGCTCTTGCAGCACTTCCAGAGAGTCTGCTGTTATCTCAATCGGCTGGTCGCTATCCAGCGCCGGGGCTTGCGCCATAGCCACACATGGCAGCAATACCATCACCATTCCAGCCAGCATGTTACGCATCATTCTTCTCATCTCCTGCATTTGGATAGACCGTTAAGTGCACCCTACCGTTAAACTGCATCACCTGACCACGGTCTGTCACGCTAAATCCGGTTGCACGTAATACGCCCATCGGGCCTTTCCCCTGCACATCCTTATCACCATAGGCCTTGTTCTGATCCATATCGACATGCATTTCCTCGGTCACGAACTCATAGCCAGCATCATGAAAAATATGTACATTTCCCTTTAGCAGCAGCGATTTATTGGTTGTATTCAGCGTGCCATCATTGGCCGACAAATTCATCCAGGCATCATCTTTCAGAAAAATATCAGCCTGAATTTTATCGAGCACAATGGTTTGTGCATCATGCTGCAAGGCAGAATTTGCGGTGATAGTATAGGGCTGATTATTCTCGTCCACCCCCTGAAATTTGGGGTTAGTCATCATAGGCACCGATTCGGCTTTTTCTTTCGCATTATTGAATGCGATGCGCAGCCCCTCTTTGTCGGCGTTGATGACAGGCAGAATGATGATGGTGAGAATCAGCAACAGCGCCAGCCCCAACAGCGACATTTTGCTGAAAAACACGAATTGCGTGTATTTACCAATGGATGCGAGCAGTTTGTCGGCCTCGCGGTTTACCCACCCCTGGCTGCTCGCCTGTTTTGTGGGCCGCTCTGCCATTACATCACCCCTGCACGCAGGCAATCATGAATGTGGATAATGCCAACGGGCTTTTGCGCTTCATCCAGCGCGAACAGGCAGGTAATAGCTTTGGCATTCATTATACCCAGCGCTTCTGCTGCCAGCATTTTAGGGGTGGTGGTCACTGCGCCTTGCGTCATCACGCCGCCTGCGGTTTGCGACAACAGATCATCGCCCATATGGCGACGCAAGTCCCCATCGGTAATGATACCCTGCAATACGCCTTCGCTGTTTACCACGCCGACACAGCCAAAGCGTTTGGCAGTCATTTCTATCAGCACGTCCTGCATGGGCAGGTCTGTCTGCACCAATGGCAATTCGTCTGCTCCGTGCATCAGATCTTTCACCCGCATGAAGGCTTTGCCCAGCTTACCCCCCGGATGCAGCACATGGAAATCCTCCGGCGTGAAGCCTTTGCGCTCCAGCAAGGCGATTGCCACCGCGTCACCGTAAGCCAGCATCATCGCGGTAGATGTCGTGGGTGCGCCGGTAGGCGATGCTTCGGGAATTTCAGGCAATACAATCGCAATGTCAGCCGCATCCACCAGCGTGGACGTGCTTCGCCGCACCATGCCAACCAGCGGAATCGAAAACCGACGGGTAAAGGCAATCAGATCACTCAGCTCTGCCGTTTCACCCGAATTGGAAAGCAGTAGCACCGCATCATCCGGCGTGATCATTCCCAGATCGCCGTGGCTTGCTTCGCTTGGATGGACAAAAAAGGCCGGTGTGCCCGTCGATGCCATGGTAGCCGCAATTTTGTTTGCAATATGGCCGCTCTTACCCATACCGCTGATAATCACGCGCCCTTTGATGGAAGCAAACAGCTCTACCACCGCTTCAAAACGCTCATCCAGCGTATCTGATACGGCTTGCAGGCCTTTAATTTCCTGCTCCAATACATATTTGCCGCTGGCAATATCCTGACTCATAGCAACCTGTTGTTTACTGTGCATATTCATAAAATGGTGCGCTGTATTTAATGCGCAAAGATGTCAACATCAAGCCAACCGGCCAGATCCAGCTCGGCACGCGCTGGCAAGAACCGGAAACATTCCTCAGCCAACTCCACGCGCCCCTCACGCTCCAGCATGACATTCAGACGTTCGCGCAAATCGTGCAAGTACAGCACATCCGAAGCCGCATAGTCGATTTGCTCAGGCGTTAGCGTATCTGCCCCCCAGTCAGACGATTGCTGAAGCTTGGAGACATCAACATTGATCAATTCGCGACACAAATCGCGGAACCCATGACGGTCGGTGAAGGTACGCACCAGTTTGGATGCAATCTTTGTGCAGTAGATAGGCGCGGTCAGCACATCCAGATAATGCTTCATGATGGCGACATCAAAGCGCGCAAAATGGAAAATTTTTACCCGCGACTCGTCGGTCAGCAGTTTGCACAGATTAGGCGCGTTATAGACACCTTTTTCAAACTGCACCAAATGCGCATCGCCCTTGCCATCTGACAGCTGCACCACACACAGGCGATCACGAAAATTATTCAGGCCCATTGCCTCAGAATCTACGGCAATATCGCCTTTGAATTGAACATCGGTGGGCAAGTCGCCTTTATGCAAATAATTAGTAATGGCGCATCTCCTTTATCAGCCAATTCCTACTGTTTAAGGGTATGCCATACTGTGCAGCGCAGCACAAGCGCTTTAGCTGCCGCTACCAAGCCCTGCCCCTTCACCATGCGCACGCCCTGCACGCAGCACATGGCGCGTGCCTGCATCCACCTCATGCACCTTATTGCCAGGCATCAGTCGGTCGCAGTGACGGTCAATTTCGGCAAAAACCTGCTCAGATATAAACAGCCCTTTGGCTTGAGCCTTTAATTGCTCGAAGCCTCGCTTGAGCGCATTAATGGCTACAGGGTCTTCCAGCACATCAATATCGGCCTTTATTTCACACACCCCGCTCTCGCCACCTCTACACTCCAGCCGCGCACCGGCAACGCCTGCTTTTTGCAACGCCCGTTCTATCTCTGGTATGCGCTTGGCAAATGCGGCATCGGCAATGCCCGGCCCTCGCTCCAAAAGCAAATGTGCGGGTTTGTCATCCTCAGCAGGCATAAACGCCACATCGGCGATAGCAGTACGCTTGTACATCGGCGCGAACAGCACTTTCAGCCTGTCGATCACGCGCGGGTCGCTGGGGAACGTATCATTACCAACGATATAGCCGATTTTATCATCCACGCCCAGGGCGTGATCAGGGTCATGCCCACCGCGGCGGCCTGTGCCCTTCACCAGATAAAAATCGTCATGCTGGCCAAATGCGTCTTCCTGCCCTGCTCTGAAATGCCCTGCGATTATGTCTTTGTCGTTAATGATGGTTGTGCGGCGCATACCAAACGCCTTCTCACGTTCGCTCAGCGGCACCTCGCCAGCGGCAATCGACAGCAAACCCACATTCTTTACGATATTACTGATAACCGCTTGCGACGGTGCGGCCGCGCCTGCGGCCTGCCCATCCACGCGCACAAGCCCAAGGCCTGCATCCTGCTCGCTCTGCAAGCAATGCACCAGATAGCGCACCGCATCTGTCACCACATTACCGCCCTTACTATAGCCCATAAGCGTGAAATGTTGCGCTACCCGCGCGGCATCTAGCCGCAATGTAAGCGGGGCGTCTGCCCGTTGCAAAGCGGCAATCGTAGCATCGGGCTGGCTGACATCCACCCGCTCCGGTTCGGTCACAAGGGCGCTCAACATCAACAGAGCCAATCGCTGAGCATGTGGCGCTATATCCTGCCAGTCTTGTGCGGACGGCACGTCCGGATCACGCTCTTTCAATGTGTTATAACGGCGAATCATGGCCGCGCCATTTTTCCATGCATTATCTTCCGTATGGCTTGCCGCCAACATGATCGCCTTGCCAGCATAATCTTTGCCTGGCTGCACATGTCGCGCTAGCGATAAGGGCTTGCCGTATAAATGGCGCGTGAGCGCATGCATGCCCTTCATAATCTGCGAGAGATCCGCGTCTTCACCTGCCAGTGCGTGAGTGCAGGTAAGCACCAAATTAGGCCATTTCTGAGGTGTTTTGGGGTCGAACAGTTGGGTCACTTGCGAGGGTAATGTTTCGTTGAGTGATCCGTCTTTATTATGCGTAACAAATTGCCCATTACGTGCTTGCAGCGCATCCTTGCCGCCATACCAATCTCCCACCGCGTCCATTATTGTTGCCATGTTGCCGGTGTTCAGCATTTGCGATGTAGCAGGATTATCGATTAGAAAATAACGGATATAAGGACGGTATTGAGGCGGCGTTTGCAGCATCCACGCCATCGTTGCACGCTTAACAAACTTATAATTCTCAGTCCCTGCCGAATGTTCTGTTTTCGGTGTTGGCGTGTTACTGCTACCACCAAACCAGAAATCAAGCCATGTCTGTCCCGCTTGCAGCCACGGTTCTAAATAAGGATGTAGCGCAGCAGGCGTGGTTGCACGCAACAGATCGGCATTATTGTGAAAAACGGTACGTTGAAACGACTCAAGACGACCCGCATCCAGGGTCTTACCCACACTGGTGCTATCCGTTTTCGCAAATGCCGTCTTACGCTGTTCTGCCATGCCAACCGTTAATTTTTCTTAACTATTTTTATACCCGCCATCTCACTAAAAAACAAAGAAAAACCATTGTGCAGCGCAACACAGCTTAGCATTTCCGTAGCAAAAGATGCCCTCACACCATGCCCCCAGCTCTCTGCTGTAGGGTTTAGGGACGTTTCCTAATGTGTTCTTGATAAGATTTTTTGTACTGTTAGTGTGCAAAAAAACAATTAGTTGGCGCTATGGAACGTTTCGAGCAGTTTTTCAGTAGTAACTTTATGATGCCTCATGGCTACTGCTTCCTGTGGTTGCCTGAAATTGTATGGCTTCACGTCGTGGCGGATTTGCTAATCGCTACTGCTTATTTCAGCATACCGCTTGCCTTATGGGTATTTGCCAAAAAACGGCCAGACATGCCCTTTCGTCCACTATTTCTTATGTTTGCGTCATTTATTACCCTATGCGGCTTAACACATTTGTTTGGCATAATGGTGCTATGGTATCCGTATTATGGCATTGAAGGGCTGATTAAACTGGCAACCGGCGGCATATCCGCCCTGACCGCTTTGGTCATATGGCGCATTTTGCCATCTGCCATTAAACTACCAAGCCCCAAGCAATTGCAGCAAATGAATGCGGATCTACAGGATGCATACACTTTAGTAGAAAGCCGTGTAAAGCAACGAACGAAAGAACTGGCTGATGCGAATAAAGAGCTGGCCTCCGCACGCCGCAGAGCAGAAGCAGCCAGCGATGCCAAGAGTGAGTTTCTGGCTAATATCAGCCATGAAATTCGTACACCTATGAATGCAGTAGTTTTACTGTCAGAACGCTTAGCGCAAAGTAACTTGCCCGGCGAAAAAGAACGCCAATATGCGGAAACTCTAAGCGATAGCGCAAAAGCCCTTATGAGCCTGCTTAATGATGTACTCGACTTCTCAAAAATCGAAGCTCAATCAATGGAGCTGGAGCATATCAGATTTGATTTAATGAATATTATAGACGAATCCATTGGGATCATGCGCATCAAAGCGGAGGAGAAAAAGCTAGGCATTGAATTATACCATAAAACATCTCTGCCCAATACTTACGTCGGCGACCCAACCCGCATCCGCCAAGTGTTACTAAACCTCATTAACAACGCCATAAAATTCACCGACGAGGGACGGATCTCTGTGTCTGTTGATGGCGAACAAAAAAGGGACGACGTTTATAATATATCCATCGCGATTCAAGATACGGGCGTAGGTATCGATAACGCTAAACTGGAAGATTTATTCAAAAAATTCACGCAAGCCGATAACTCGATCAACCGCCAATACGGCGGCACAGGGCTTGGGCTGGCTATCAGCAAAGAGCTGATAGAGCAGATGGCTGGCCACATAGATGTGGTAAGCACCGTAGGAGAAGGCACGTGCTTTACTATTCAGCTACCTTTGAAACAGGCTGCGAGCGATGATACGACGACGCAAGATGATGCCGCGCAAAAAATGTCCGCCCAAAAAACCACCGACAACCATGTTCTTCTCGTTGAAGATACCGATGCGAATATTCTGGTGGCGAGCTTATTGCTGGACGACTTTGGCTATAGCTACGACATCGCCAAAACAGGTAAAGAAGCGCTGGATCTATTGAAAGGCCAACGTTACAACGCGATCCTTATGGATCTTCGCTTACCCGATATGGAAGGCTACCGGATAACGGAACAATTCCGCGCTTGGGAAAAAGAAAACAATCTGAAGCAAACCCCCATTATTGCAATGACGGCCTATGCTACACAGAAAGAAAAAGAGCGCTCCTTTACCTCTGGCATGAATGACTTCATCACCAAACCAATTGACCGGGATATGCTGGAAGAACTCCTAAGCCTGCATACCACACGAAAATAGCCTGTATTACCGCTGCTTGCCACCAGTCAGCGCCTGCCCGTAACGTATGTCATCAATGGTAGGGTTGCGTCCATGGGTCACAATATCAAGCGCGGCATGAATGCGCTGGAAGATACTATTGACCAGGCTACTTTGTTGCTCATCCTGCGGCGGATTCTCTTTCAGCTGTTTGTTCCAATCATCCCTCGCCGCCTGCGCAAATTCGGCATAGGCGAGCTTATTGGTTAACACAGCCTTTGAGTGCGGCATTTCATCCAACACAGCATCGCGCAAACTGCTGGCTTCCTGCATCTGCTCTGGCGCTGGGAAACGGCCTGTCAGCGCAGCATATGCCATGCGCGCCGCCTGTTTATATTCGGGCATCAGGCGTTGCTGAAAGAATGCATCGTTACGCACTTGCTCGTGCCGTGCGGCCAGTCCGTCCAAATCACTCGTTACCACACCATACATAACGCGATCCATCACATCACGGAATACGGGTGACTCCTTATAAAGTTTCTGGAAAGCGGGGGCTGACAACACGCCTTTATCCCCACCTTCCGCAGGTGCCAATAATTTTTGGCCTTCAGGTATATCATTTAAGGCTTTGTTCAGCTCGTCTTCCAGCGTGTAAGCGCCCAACCATGTCGGCACAATACCGCCATGCTGTAAAATCTCACTAAAGGTGATAGTGCGTACATTGCGTACATCAACGGCCTGCACCTTACCCACCGACACCGAATCAACTTTGCCAAATGCCGGACCACTACGCGCCTTTGCACGTGAGCCAACCGTGCCCGCACCACGCTGCGCATCTTGCAGGACGCCCATGATGGTACCCAGCTTTTCTTTCTGGAACACCTCCTGCTGGTAATCATCGCATGTAGACTGCAAGGCCTTGGTAACCGCCGCATTAATAGAATCCCACGTCTCCCCTGCCAGCATTTGCACTTCGTCATCATAATGCTTGGCCATATGCGTCATGCTACGCGCAAACAAGCGCTCGGTTGAGCCTGGATAGTTGAAATAATTGAGGTTATCCCCGCCCTGAAAGGTGAATTTCAGGAAGTCATACACGTGGAACTGGTTCACCAATGCCGTAGGTGCGCGCACACCACCGCGATATGGGTCGGACATACTGCCGCCTTGGAAGAATTGCGTCTGAATGCCATGCTCCTTGCCTGCCGTGCGTAACAAATCATGCGCCTGATGAATGAACGCACGGGCGGCAGGCAGGCCTGCGCGGCGAGTGTTATCGCTATGCGCCAGCTGCACTTGCTGGACGGGTTTGTCTGCACCCTGTTTTTGTTGCAGCAGCGCCAAATGTTGTTGATAGGCCGTGTTATCGTACGCTCGTCCCATAATCTCGCCCACATGCGGCATTACTTCAGGCGACTCAAACAATGGCACTACACCCAACTCCGCCCGCTTACCATTGGCTTCGACTGCCTGCTGCAAAAACACCGCCTCAAGCAGATTGCTGGTGGTTTCACATTCAGCCAGCACATTATCCGTCACCATGCTAGGGCAATCGCGCGCTAGCTCCATGCGTCTAATCGTGTGGTAGGCAATCGGCAACACATTGTCATTGCTATAGGGTTTTTGCGGCCCGCCTGATCGGATCTCTGACCACTTCGCCTGCAACAATTCTTTCGCCTTGCCCGGGGTTTGCAGAATATCACCCAACGCTTGCACACGCCCGGATTCGTCCATCTCTTTGTAGCCCGGCACGAGATATTCTATGATACGCGTATATTCCTCGGCCGTTTCACGATACTCAATGCGTGCAAAACTACTGCCGAATGTGCGCACCCGGCGCAGCAGATTAAGTGTGTGTTGTGCAAATTCCGGCTCTGACGTTCGCGCGGATTCGTATATTTCTTCCAGGTTGTTTTTCAACGCATCCGCATCAAATGCACCTTCAAGCGCTTGCAGTTGCTTTTGATATTCCTCGAAATGTGCGGCATCAATGCCCTGCGAGGACGCCAGCTTATCATGCAGCGCTTTATAACCCTGCTTCACTTCCTGCAAGGTCGCCTGCCAATGCTGCCATTGGTTTGCATAAGCGGCGGGCACTTTCACCGCTTCGATATCTTGCAGATAATGCTCTGCCAATGCCATACGGTGCAAGGCAATAGCGCTCATGGTAGTATCTGCATTCACTTTGGCATTGCCGTCCTTATCACCCGATGAACCCCATGATGAGAAACGCATCTTAAGGTTAAGGGCTAACGGATTATAATCTGCGTTTTTTCGCTCCAGCGCCTGATCAAAATGACGGTATACTTGCGGCAAATCCTCATAAATTGTACCCAGATGATAGAGCACCATGCGGGTTTCATCTTCCACCCCCAGATTCCGCTCTTTAATACTCACCTGCCCGTCTGGCCCTTCCACCCTGTCATGCGGCAAAAGGGTTACGTCAGCAAAATGCGCCAATGCTTGTTGCAAACCACGTGTGTCACCATAATTACCGTCGCGCTCCTGACGACGCAGTGCATCTGCCGCTTTTCCTACCTCACGTAAACTCGCGGATAATTCCTGAGAGTTCACACTGGTCGGGTGCGCTGTCATCACGATTTCAAAGGCAGGGCTATTAAAACGCTCAATCAGCTGATCCAGTGACTCGCGGCTCTTATGCACGAATTCTTCAGGCCCTCCCGGACCGCCTGGTGCCGCTGTGCGGCCATCCACGCGGTAATTACGCAGATAATTCTCGCGCGCGATCAGCCCGCCAAGGTCGTTTAGGTGCCCCATTTTTGCATACGCATCAATCAATGTGCGCTTGTCTTGAAGGGATTTCACATCGTCAAGCACATGTTTGAACGTAGCATCTTTTTGTGCCTGCAACGCCTCTTTACTGGTGCCATTCGGATTTTTTGCATCCAGCGTCACCGCCTCCAAATCACGAATGTGATTAGCTATCTCCGGGTGCGCATTTGCTAATTGCGTTACATATTGCTGCACCAGATAATGTGCAACTTCGCGTGCATCACTGGATAAAAGTTCGCGAGGCGATCCGCTCATCATCGTCATCCTTCATTCTTTGTCGGCCGTTACTTTATTCGGCTTTTCCAAAAGCGCAATATAGCCTGTATTTATTTCAACGAACTGTCACAATTGCTAACGCTGCATAGCCACCGTTGATTCTGCCTTTTCAGGTCCTGTGAATTCGTGGCGTCTGTCATGCTGAATAGCAATCGCCAGACGCTGCAGCGTTTCACTCAAACGTTCAATCAATACATCTGCGTGCTTACCCTTGGGCAGCTGATCTGCATCAGGCAGCAAGATATTCATCATTAACGGCATATCGCGGTTCGCGTTCGCCGTCAGGAAAGCGGTCGCGCATTCGTCGGCAATTTTTTTAATTTTAGGGGAGACTTCTCTAAAACGTGTGGGCGAGGTGACATCATAGTCTGGATGTTTTTCTTTGCTCATATCTACGCCCATCAGGCGGAATTCTGTTTTCAAACCGTCAATGACGGCTTCCGAAGTGGATTTATAGTTGAATCGCTCGCGTAGCGCTTCTTCAATACGCAACGTTTCGCTTTCAGCTTCTTCCTCCGAAGAATGAGGCGTGAACACCTGTGTCGGACTTAAAATACCTTCCGCGTCACTGGCAGGCGCACTGGTTGGCAATTGCAATAGCTTCACCGCACGCGATGGCGCTTTATGCGAAAGACGAATCAGCATATCAACTGCTGCGATAGTCGCAAATACATCGCTATCCAGCCGGTAATTATCCTGCATTTCCGCGCATACGGATGCATTCTCCACCAAGTCGTGCCGGAAACGCTCCAACGGTCGGAATGCCATTTCCAAACGGTGTTCGGTATAACTTTCCATCGCAGCCATGTCGAAAAGGTCAGGATATTCCCGCATAATTTCTGGCTTCTGCTTGGACTTGTCTATAAGCGCCCCCAGCCGGCCAATGCCTGCATAGGCTGACAAACCAGAGTTGAACCACGCTGGCCAGAACTGCGTCACCGCTGCTGAAAACAACGCAATGCTCGCCGCCAGAAAACCACCCACCATAAAGCTCACATCCCAACCACGGTTTAGATCCACATGGTGTTTGACATGGCTCTTATCGACGTAATAGCCCTTGTTTTTGATGTCTTTTAGCAATTGCTTAAAGACGTCTGGCTGTTCGTCTGTGGGATGCTCGGCCACCAACTCCAGCAGGTCTTTGGTCACGCTGAAGCTTTGCTTCATGGCATCGGGCTCGCGCAAGCCCATCGCATTGCGTAGCTGCGTGAATGCTAATTGCTGATATTCGCTTTTTTTCTCACCAGCCAGCAACCCCTGAAATTCATTCAGCCGCTCAATATGAGACTGGCGAAGCCGCGCATCTGAGATGAACGCATCGTAGACCACAGGTGGCAATCCTGGCATGTCGCTTTGTTCGGGCAGAACAGCGCGTAATGTCTCCAAATTCTTCTGTACAGTAATGCTCACCTAGCTGGCATCTCGTTTTTTGGTTTACCATTCACCAGTTTACGTTATTATTGTGACAGTAATATTAACCTTGGCCATTTTTCTGCAACACATTGATATTTAGCACAATTAAATCACACAAAGTTATTTTGACAGCTTTTGTCGGGGCACTGTGCCTTCATGCAGGCGGAGCAATAGCGGCTGAACAGACCGCCGCCGAGAAGCAAGCCGCCAAGGCACTCTATGTCCCAAACCTGAAATTAGCCAGCCCCTCTCCCGCCCTGAGAAAGCGCGCGATCAATGTGGCCTATGTAGAGAAAGACACCAGTCTGGGCAGCGGCAAATATATGTGTGGCGGTAGCAAAAATGCCACCATCGCACCCGCCATGAAACAAATAGAAATGGCGTTTTCGCGACTGTCTGCACAAGCGTGGGAAAACATCGAATTAGACTATGTGCTATTATGCAATAACGCACAGGCAAATGGGCGCGATATTGGCGGTATTCCGGTACCACCACTCAAGCTGTTGATGCTGGCCACCGGCAAAAATGCAGTCAGCCAACGCCTACCCTACACTTCGCTTCACGAGCTTTACCATCTGATTGAGCTGCAAAACAACTCACAAAACGACAATACGTGGGATAAGCATTTTTCCGGTTACAACAACAGTTACGGCAAAAAAGCCGGCGAAACCCGCTTTGGCAGTGGCGGTGTGGGCTTCATTAATGGTTATGCGCGCAGCTTCCCGCACGAAGAACGCGCCGAGCTGTTCAGCTATATCCTGCTCAACCCTACCGCACTGAACGAATATATATCCAAATCGCAAGACCGTGAGGTCGCTACCAAGATCATGATTCTGAACACCAAATGCAAACAACTGCTTGGTGCTGATGCCTGCCTCTAATCCTCCTATTTCCACCCCTCCTGCCTCTACTCCGTCTGCATCTCAGCTCAACCGGTTTTATGAAGACCTTGCCCCATTCACGCGTTTTGCAGATGCCTGCAAGCCTGACCATTATGTCGCTGCACCAGATGACTGGCATATACTGCTAACCGATGTCGCTGGCTCAACCAAAGCAATCCAGCAAGGACGCTACAAGCAGGTAAACATGGTGGGTGCGGCTTGCATTACGGCAGCACAGAACACCTGCAAGGGCATTCGCTTGCCCTATGTGTTTGGTGGCGATGGCGCAACCCTTCTCGTGCCGCCAACCTATGTGGATGCTGTTATCGCCCAATTATTGGCCGTGCAGACATTTGCGCAGCGTATGCATGGGCTGTCACTACGTGTGGGCAATGTGCCCATCAGCGAGGTCTATGCGCGCGGCAAACAGGTGCGTGTGGCCAAACACCGCATGGAAACAGGCTGTGAAATGGCCATGTTTCGCGGGGGCGGCTTAGGGCTCGCCGACGATCTGGTGAAGCATGAAGGCTATGTAGTTGAAGCGAATGACGGGACGGAGGAGCCTGATCTTGACGGTTTATCCTGTCGGTGGCACCCTATCAAAACCTCGCATGGCAGCATGCTCAGCCTTTTGGTGCTGGTGCTCAATGACGGGGCCGACAATCTTTACTCCGAGATCAACCAGCGTATGGCAGACATTATCGGGCATGATGGCACACCTGCCATACCACTAACGCATTTGCGCTATCAATGGCCGGGCTGGCATGCATTGCGCAATGCCCGCATGGTCTGGCAGCGTGGCAATATTGTGAAGCAACTGCTGGGGCATATTGGCATGATCACACTGTTCCACGTGCTTCATCTTACCAACGGCAAACTCGGAAATTTCGACGTGGTGCAATACCGCAAGGATATGCTGACCAATTCCGATTTCCGTAAATTCGATGATATGTTACGTATGGTGTTGGACTGCACGCCTGAGCAATTACAGCAAATCGAGGAATATCTGGCAGACCTGCATGCACGCGGACACATTGTCTATGGCATGCATCAGGCCGACAGCGCGCTGATGACCTGTTTGGTCACCTCAACCGCCTCCGACGGGCACATTCATTTTATTGATGGTAATAACGGCGGCTATGCATTGGCCGCCACGCAGCTGAAACAACAGCTGGCAGCACACGCAGCCTAAACGCAGGCCATTGCCTGCGAATGGGATGTCACCGCCCGCCCATGATGCTGCGCATGGCAGGCAGACACTTCACCTTTGGGGGGCGCACTTTCCATATCCACAGCCTGCCCGCTTTCTTTGGGGCGTTTAAGCGTCTCTTCCCAGAAAAGCCCGCCCAAAAACGATGCGACAATACTCCCGCATGTTGCAAGGTGCGGCACCAGCATTGCTGCCAACCCGGTAGCGGCGCCATGCTCCATAACTGGTGCACCAAGCGTGCCTTGCAGAAACGAAATAGTGCCACCCAGCACGGCATTTCCGCCCATAGCAAAGGCAATGGCCGTAATGCCGAGGCTCAGTGCCCCCAGAATATGTGGCATAGCAATGAGCGCGCTACTGGCCAATGCGCCATAACGCACCACCTTGCTCCATTTTATCTTATCAGTGTCATCTTCTCGCTTTTCCATCCAATTGGCCAATAAGGTGCCGCCAATTGCCAACCCTGCAACCGCTGTCACACTCGCAAGCACACCCGCAGCCACGCCTACGCCGATGCCCGGCAAGGTAATGATAGCACTCGAGGTGAGCGCTTGCCCCAATAGCGGCACAGCGGCAAGCCCTTCCATCAGCGCCCCTGCTACGCCGGTACCATAATAGGCCGAACCAGCCTCGGCAAAATAACTGGAACCTTCCAGAATATGCGCCCATGCACCCGTTAGATGAAAATTTCCAATATTGAAAAATGGCAGCACATAGGGCGCGAGCATTACGCCACTCGCCGCCGCTGTTCCGCCAATCAGATAAGGGTTCAGATGCTGCGAATGGTCATGCGAAGCCGCTGCATGCGATGTATTATCCACGCCCACGCTCTGCTTGTTGCGGCATCATCTCCTCATTCTGCAAAGATGCGCCACGCCGCTCGATCACTTCAGCAATGCGCTCTTCTGCTTCCTCAATGCGCACATTCGATAGCACCACGCGACCTCTATCATCTACCATTGCGATATACGGCCCTGGCCCGTCCAATCCTACGCGACGCGGGTCAATATGCAGCTCACGACCTGGCAGTTCGGGCAACGGCATGCTGCCACGCGGCCAGCCCAACACCGACTCTTCGTAATTCACAAAAGCCAGTCCTGTGCCAAATTGTTGCGCTAATGATTGCGCCACCAAATGCGTGGGGGTTGAGGAACAGCCCGACCAGCCAATATAGACAATGTTATAGCCATTGCTTTGCGCGCTGGCTTGTTGAATACGCGCGCCTTCAGCACGCGCTTGCTGCAAAACATCTTCAGAAATCATGGGGCACACTCACGCTAATAATGACGGGCTATATATAGCCCTATCAGCCGAAAAAAATGTGACAGTTTGATGAATTTGAATGGTGCCCAGGAGAGGACTTGAACCTCCACTCCCCGAAGAGAACTAGCACCTGAAGCTAGCGCGTCTACCAATTCCGCCACCTGGGCACGCGAAAAGAGGCGCTCTTTATACATGCTCCACAGCTTTTGTCAACGTAGAGTTAGCGCAAAAAAGCGCAAAAAGATTATGCCGCTTTGATTATGGTCTCAACCGCTTCCACCCAGCGCTTTGCTTGCTGCGCCAATGTGCGGTTGCTCCATACTTCGTCGCTAATGGCATCGGAGAGTTTGGCACGCAAGCACGCATCGTCGGTGAGGGTTTGCAGCGTATCGCGCCATGCTTGCGGTTCATTGGCAGATAACATGCCGTTTTCACCATGACGGATGGTGCTGTGATAGCTTGGCACATCGCTGAAAATGCCCGGAATGCCGAGAATACCATAATCCAGAATTTTCAGATCGGACTTGCAATCGCTGAAACTATTGCGCGCCAACGGGGCGATGGCAAAGTCCCATTGCACATTTTCCAGCATCCAGCCTGCAAATTTCGGATAAGGCGCATAGGCCTTAGGCACCAGCGTATGTTTCACGGGCAAATCGCCAAACATGCCCTGAATGTGGTTTGCACTGGCAACCCCCACCAGCTCCAGCTCTACTGTGTCGCGGTTATCGTACAAAAACTCGCGCAATGGCTGAAGAATCATCAACACATCCTGCAGGTGGGTCGCGCTGCCCATATAGCCGATTTCCACCTTGTCGCCCGCCTGACGCGCAGGTGGCTGGGTGAAGTGGCGCTCATCAATTTGGTTGGGCACCACCACAATATTATTATTCAGCCCACTGAGGCGGTCTGCCAGCTCATCGGTAGACACGATAATACCAGATGCACGCGTCGCAAATAGACGCAGCACGGCACGCTGTTCCTCGGTTGGAAAATGCCAGATGCCCGGATCACGATTAAGGTCGAGCAAGTTATCATCGATGGTGTAGATGATAGGCACGTCGCGTTTTTCAAAATGCGCGAGCATGGTCAGCGCATCCTGCATGCCGAATTTTTGCTCGAACACCAACCGTTCAATGATGGCTGCATCGATCGTGTCTGGCTCTTGCTCATCTTCAAACGTGACTGACACGTCTTGTGCAAGAGTTGGGTGCGTTAGCGGTTGTTGCAAACGAATATAGCTACAACTGTGCAAATGCCCCATGGCATCGCGTTCCCTAATCACGTGGATGTGCTGCATTACAGCTCCTCCCCAAACAAAGCTTCAAGCATGTGGCAGGCGGGTTTTTCAGGATAGAAGCCAGCCGCTTTCATCAAACCAGCCGAGGCCACGCGCTCGCGCAGCTCATTGTCCTCCACCAGACGTGCAGCGGCTTCGTAGCAAGCATTTTCATCCGCGGAGTCGACCACCAGACCGGTATCTTCCTGCAGGACAAACTCTTTTGCGCCGCCTTCTTCCGGCACCACAACAGCCAGACGGCACGCCATAGCTTCCAGAGCTGTCAGCCCCATCGCCTGATAAGTCGACAGGTCGAGGAAAATATCATTGGAGTTCAACAATGCGGGCATGTCTTTGCTGGCAACAACACCTGCATTGATATACGAGAAACTTTCTGCCTTTTCTTTGAAGAATGGATCATTCTCGTCAGCCCCGAAAATAGTAATCACCACGCGATCGCCAAATGTCTTCTTCAATCGCGCCAGCACACGAATGGTCAGCTCGGGCGCACGACGCGGGGTGGACGGACGAATCATGGCGCAAATGCGCACGATGCCAGCACCGGGCGGACGCATACGCACCGGATAATAATGATACCAGTCGTAGCTAGGCCCAATCACATACGCGTTCACCTGCTCTTTTTCCGCCAGCTCCTGCTTATTCCACTGGCTTTTGGTCACAATCTGCATGTTATCCAGCGCGGTGTAGCTGTCTTTTGCTT
Organism: Rickettsiales bacterium; assembly: GCA_002725445.1. Taxonomy (GTDB): domain Bacteria; phylum Pseudomonadota; class Alphaproteobacteria; order Rickettsiales; family UBA3002. The sequence continues at coordinate 10,244 of PBPD01000059.1, read as the reverse complement.
CTTTATATTCGTCACTGTCTTCCGGGAAGAAATAAGGCTCGTAATCCTGCACGTAATAGCCCACTTTTACATGCGGCGCATGCGGTAGCAAATAGTCGCGAATCCAAAACACCGAGCTGAACAATGTAGCAATAACGGCATCGGCTTCGCTGGCCACTTGTGCCAGTAAGGTCGGCGAATCAATGAAATGCACCGGAATCTGATAGCCTTTGTAGCTTTTCTCGAAGCTTTCCTGATGATGCTTGAAGTTAACCACTTCTACATTCACCCCCATATTGCGCAGGGCATAGGCTTCCTGAAACACCACTTTGGCACCACCGCCCGGGTCTGCCACAGGCAAAATAAACAGAACACGCTTGCCCTCATAGCGACGGCGCACATCTGCCCGCAATTGCTCACGCTCAAGGTAATAGCTGATGCGTGCCCGCGCTCCTTCCAGAACTTCGCTGGACTTGGTAATCTCTAATGCGCTCAGAATGGCAGCCTCAGAATGTTTCTCTCGCAAAGCCTTGTCGGCGCGCTCACATAATTTCTGGCGGCGCTCATGCGAATAGCTCTTGGACTGCGCGTGGTAAATATAGGTATCGTCGGCTACCGCAAGTTCCCAGCCCTTTTTACGGGCGCGCAAGCAATAGTCATTCTCTTCACCGTAGCCCGCTGCAAAAGTTTCTTCATCGAACAAGCCCAGATCTTCGCGCACGGCTTTTTTAATCATCAGGCAGAATCCGTTGAGGAACCCAACACGCGGATAAGCGCGCGCAGAACCGCCCGCAATCACCTGCCCCCATTCGGCTACGCTTATACCTTCAGGTAGTGGATTTTCGGCCCAGTCATCACCGTCCATCACCTGTGGCACAGATTGCCACGACGCAGTGTTGGACAATGGCCCCACCAAGCCAATCTGGCCATGGCTTTGGCCACATGCGACCATACGTTCCAGCCAGTAAGGGGTAACGATTGTGTCGCTATTAAGGAGAATCGACCATTCCGCATCGCTCGCACGCAGGCCTGCGTTCGCCGCCAGCGTGTAGCCTTTCGCCTCTTCATGGCGAACCAGCTCTGCGCCTTGTGTTTCGGCAAAGCGCTTTAGATAGTCGCGCGTGGGGGCATCACTGCCGTCATCAACAATAATAATACGGTAAGGTGGCAAACTGTGGCGCACCACCGACGAAAGGCAGCGTTGCACATCTTCCAGCGCGTTATGCACACATACGATGACATCCACTGGTAAATAATGCGGAAAAACCTTCTTTTCCTCCGCCGCCCCGTGGTGCGACGATACAATCGGCATCATGTAAGAGGCTTTGTTCTTAAGATAAACCAGTCCGCCTATTACGCCGTGCGCTTCGATAATGCGCATCGCCATACGGCCAATTTTGCCAATACCGTGCACTTTCAGCGCGGTTTTAGCATAGAACAAAACGGCTTTTAATTTATGTGCGAGATTACTCATTACCGCTTGCAACTATAGAAATTTTGCCCCCCTGTCCAGTATCAATACATTGTTGTCACTTGCCTTGCTGTTTCCCATGGGCTAAACCGTGAAACACAAAGTAAGGGGAGTGTTATGCGTAATCATATTGTTAGTGTTGTTGGTGGCTCAGGTTTTTTAGGGCGCTATGTGGTGCATGCGCTGGCTGATGCTGGTTATACGGTGCGCGTGTTAACCCGCCATCCGTCGCAGGCAGAGTTTTTACGCCCAGCCGGTGATGTAGGCCAGATTGTGCCAGACTATGCCGACATTACAAAACCTGACACATTACGCAAGAAGCTCAAAGGCTCCTATGCCGTCGTCAATTTGGTGGGCGTGCTGGCGGAGTCAGGTCGTCAGACCTTCCAGAATGTACAGGCCGAAGGTGCCAAGCAACTGGCTGAATCAGCCAAAGAGGCTGGCGTAAAACGGTTTGTGCAAGTGTCTGCTTTGGGCATCGACCACGCATTACCTTCGCGTTACGCACGCAGCAAACGCCTCGGCGAAGATGCCGTGCTAAGCATGTATCCCGATGCAATTATTATGCGCCCAAGCATCATTTTTGGTGCGGAAGACGAATTCTTCAACAAATTTGCACGCATGGCCATACTGAGCCCTGCCCTGCCATTAATCGGCGACGGCAAAACCAAGTTCCAGCCTGTATATGTGGATGATGTAGCGCATGCGATCACTGCCACACTGCAAGATCCCGCCGCTAAAGGCATTTATGAACTTGGCGGGCCTGATGTGTACCGTTTCGAGGAATTGATGGAATATATTTTGCGTGTTACCAAGCGTAACCGCCTGCTGGTGCATATTCCATTTCCCGCTGCATCACTTATCGGGCGTTTTACCAGCCTGCTGCCAAACCCGCCATTAACCGCCGATCAGGTACGCCTGCTGAAATATGACAATGTGGTTAGCGGTGAATATCCGGGTCTTGATGCGCTTGGCATCGTGCCGCAAACGGTGGATATGATTGTACCGCAATATTTGGCGCATTGGCGTGCCAAGAACGCTACCGATATCGCTGCATAGGAGCTCGCCATGTCTGTTTTCACCGCTATTCCCCGCAGTTTCTTTGACCCCAGCTTCTACCGCGAAGTGCATGGGCGCCCCGAGGGACTTGGCCTGATGTATCTGTTCAAGCTGGCCTTATTGCTTGTGACGCTGATCACGGCCTACGTGCTTTACATGATTTATGGCGGCTTAACCGCTACTCAGGAGCTTAGCAACAGCAAAGCAGAAACCGTGCTGTATGAAATTGCCGCTCAGATACCGCCGCTGGTTATTCAGGACGGCGCCCTGCAAACACAAGTAGAGATGCCCTACGCAATCAACCTCAGCGCCGACGAAAACGAGGAAAAATATACGCTTGCTGTGATCGACACAACGGGACAAATCACCAGCATGCAAGACACAAATGCATTCTTGCTTTTCACAGAGCGCGAGATCTTGATGCGTAAAAGTAACGGCGCTCAGGTCTTTTACTATCAGGACATCAATGATTCAGACCCAGCGCTAAACTCTATCTATTTTGATAACAACCTAGCAAAACAAGTTATCAGCGTCACACTCAGCTGGCTCAATGAAAATATCGTGCTCCTGCTTGCGACTATTGGTGCAACCATTTGGGTGGTTTGCCTGGCGCTATTTTTCGTGATCTGGATTATTCAGGCATTACTGCTCGGTTTGTTCGGCAAATTAATCGCTCTCATACTCAGCACACCGTTGTTATATCATCATTCGGTGCGGCTGGCCGCTTATGCGCTGACACCTCCTATCGTCATCAATATAGGCAAAACCGCAGCCATTGGCGAAGGCACAGAAGTGAGCGTGTATATTGTATTGGCTGTTGTTTTCATGTTCTTTGCAGTATGGTCGGTTAAACAAAAATTCGTTGATTGAGCAGCCCCTACTCTGCTACATCAATGCTCCGATTTTTTAAGGTAGAATATCTGCTATGCGTACCCTGTATCACACTCCATTGTCGCCAGCCTGCCGCACCGTACGGCTGATGCTGACAGAAAAAGAGCTCGATTATGAGCTCGTGGAAGAAGATATATGGCTACGCCGCCGTGAGTTCTTTCGGCTGAATCCAGCGGGTGAAGTGCCGGTACTGCTCGAAGAAAAAGGCGCAGTTTTGTGTGGCAGCTATGCCATCAGTGAATTTCTGGAAGAAACCTATCCTGACATTCAGTTTTTCGGTGGCTCGGGCGAAGAAAAGGCCGAAGTACGCCGCATCATTGACTGGTTCAACACCAAGTTTGACCACGAGGTGGCGCAGAATATTCTGTTTGAGAAGGTATTCAAACGCCTGATGGGCTATGGCGAACCGAATTCCGAGGCAATACGCGCGGGTAAAACCAACATTAAGTTTCATATGGACTATATCGCGCACCTGCTCAACAATCGCAACTGGCTGGCAGGTGATTATCTCACGCTGGCCGACATTAATGCCGCATCCTATCTTTCCTGTCTGGATTATCTGGGCGATGTGCCGTGGGAGCACCAGCCAGCCACCAAAGATTGGTATGCGCTGATCAAATCGCGCCCTGCTTTCCGCACTATTCTGGAAGACCGCGTCACCGGCTTCCGTCCGCCCGCGCATTATAACGACCCAGATTTCTAATCTAAGACTTGTCATCGATCATAAGAGGACTAAATATAAGGTATGAGTAACATTGTAATGTATACCACTCCTATCTGTCCGTATTGCGTACGTGCCAAGCAATTGCTGAAAGGCAAAGGCTACGACGCAATTGATGAGCAGGATGTGAGTGATCCGACAGAGCGTCAAAAAATGATGGATCTGACGGGGGGCATGCGTACCGTTCCGCAAATTTTCATCAACGGCACCCATGTAGGCGGTTATGACGATCTGGCGGCGCTTGAGCGTAAAGGCGAGCTAGACCCGCTTTTGGAAGCCTCTGACGGTTAATTATGTGGCATAATTATCACGAATAATGGGGGCTTTGCTGGCTATACCAGTCTGGCGCGCCTTAGCGAATGCGACAGGCTTTATTGCCCCGCCTATTGTCGCCTATAATCGTAAAAATATAAAAAATAAAAAAGACTAGTTGGATTATCCACAATCCCGGCAAGCGTGTTTGAACTTTTAACGTTGGGTATGTGGACTATGTATTGGCTGTTATGGCAGGAATACTATAAGCAATTATTGGATTTTCAGCAGCAGGCTTGCGCACCTTCGTCGCGCAGCGCTGTGACAGTGAACAACTCCGAGCAGCAAAGCGCAGCACCTCAACCGCCAGCGATGGGCGACGCGTCCATTGATATTGGCTATGAGTCGCTATTGCTTGAGCATAGCAATCAGGCCATGTGCGTATGGCACCCGATAGAGGGCTGCGTCTACCATTCTCAAAACTGGGAGCATATCACACGCCTGTCCAAAGATGTATGCGACGGCACCGGCTGGTTCGACTTTATTCACCCGGATTATCATAACAAACTGTTCAATGCGTTGGAGCAATTCGTCGGAACAGGCTCCATTCGCCATAGTGGCCTGCCAAATGACATACAGATTCAGATGGCCAATGGCGATGAGACGTGGAGCTGGTTTAATCTGCAATTTGTCCCCGCCGCGCAGCATGCCAATAATGATGGTTGTCTGGGCATGATTGTGCGCAATATCGATAGCGATATGCAGGTGCAGCAAGACATGCACCAAGCGCAAACGGCCAGCCGCGTGGCGGAGCAATCGCGTTCTAAATTCCTCGCCAACATGAGCCACGAACTACGCACCCCACTCAATGCTATCCTTGGCTTCACTCAGATGATCCAGTCCGAAGTGTTTGGCAAATTGAACAATGCGGCCTATAGCGAATATGTTGAAAATATTCAGGAAAGCGGCACCCTGCTGCTCAGCCGGGTAAACGACCTGTTAGAACTCGCCAATATGGATGTAGGGCGCATGGAATTGCATGATTTGCCCGTTAACGTGAATGACATTGTGAATGCCGCGATCGAAATGCACTCGCACGCCGCTTTCAGCAAACAGGTCAGCTTGCGCAATGAGCTTGCCAAACGTGCGGTGGTGTTGCGTGCTGACCGTATCAAGTTAACCCATTGCCTGAGCAACTTGCTGGCCAATGCTATCGAGCATAGCAGCGAGGGCGATGAAATTGCTATTGAGGGCGACATTGACGGGCGCGGGCGTTTTATTTTCCGTGTCTGCGATTCAGGCAGCGGCATTGCGAGCGCCAAATTGCGCAGCATTCAAGAGGCGTTGAGCTCCGATCAATCTTACTATCAGGCCGAATCTGAGGGTATTGGCATCGGACTGGCACTCGCACGCGAATTAACCGCGCTGCATGAGGGAACACTCAGCATCACCAGCACCAAAAAAGGCACCGAAGCCTCTGTTATGCTGCCAAAAGACCGGGTGATCAGCCTGTCTGCACGCATCAAAACCAAAGATAAAATTCGTCAGGCCGTCGCGGCATAGCTTTACTTCTGCCATGGGCTGCACTATTTTTGGGATATGGCAGAAAAAACAGCAACCGATCCCATTACTGAGACGCAGCAGACCATTCTGGATGCATCGCTACCGCATATCGCTTTTGATGGCTGGAGCATGCGGGCGCTTAACCGTGGCGCTGAAGATGCAGGCCTAAGCCCCGAGGACGTACGCCGCGTATTCCCTGATGGCGCTATCGATGCGTTGGAATTTTTTACCAAACGCGCAGATGACACCATGCTGGAAACACTCCAGAACGAGTACGCATTGTCTGAAATGAAAATACGCGAACGCATTGCGACTGCCGTTATGGTGCGCCTTCGCCAACATAGCGAGAACCGTGAAGCCGTACGCCGTGGGCTAGCCGTTTATTCCATGCCCTGGAATGCAGGGCGTGGCATGCGCTCGCTTTACCGTACAGTAGATGCCATGTGGCATGCGGCTGGCGACCAGTCGACCGACTTCAACTTTTACACCAAGCGCATGTTGCTCTCTAAAGTGTATATGAGCACGATGTATGTCTGGCTCGATGATCATTCAGACAATCTGGAAGAAACCGAGGCCTTCCTGCATCGCCGCATCAGTGATGTTATGCAGATAGAAAAGCTGAAAGCCAAAGCCCGCGATTTGACGAATTGGGCACCTTTTGAACAATTCAAAGCAAAGGCGGCGCCTACCTCACAAGGCTAAGATTCGCATGTGTTACGCCCCCGCTCAAAGGTGGTGCGGTGACCACTGGGGCTGGCAGTATCGCGGCGTCGCATGTGTTAATCGCATAATATAATATCGAGCCGGAAATCATCGAGATTTTGCGAAACTTCTGGTAGCGCAGCTTGCCAATCTTCTGTTGCAGCATGTCCATCAGCACCTCGGTATGCATGCAACAATCACCGTCTTCTTCCAGCACCAAATCGCAATATTCCATCTCGGGCACGGCATAGAAATAATTCTGTATTTTGTAATTTTTCTTTTGCACGCGCACCATCGCCAGATCACTCACCCGTTGCTCTGGGCGGTGTTCCTGGTAGTCCTGCAGGCTTTTGATAGGGCGATAATTGAGGCTTTTCTTCAGCCAGACCTGATAATCGGCCGTGGTCGCCTTGGTCATCTCAACGCCAAACAAGCTGCCATTGCATATCGTGAAGTCCGGGCCTTCGCCTTGTCGGTTCTTAATAAAATCTACCGGCAGGTGAAAATGCTCATGGTATTTCAAAATCGCGAAATATTGAATAAGGCAGGCAATCTCTATCTTGTCTTGCTCATCGATGGCTGCTGACATTAATTCGTCAAAGCAATCGTCCAGCTCGTCTTCCGAGTATACCGACTTAAAGAAGATAGGACGCGCATGCATATACTATATATAGCATATGTTTACGCGCAGTGCTACTACATATGCACAACCTTGCCGTAAGCGTCTAACACGCTCTCATGCATCATCTCAGACAGAGTTGGGTGTGGGAAGACCGTGTGCATCAGATCTAGCTCGGTACCTTCCAGCGTTTTGGCAATGCCGTAGCCCTGAATCATCTCGGTCACTTCGGCACCCACCATGTGCGCGCCCAGCATTTCACCGGTTTTGGCATCGAACACGGTTTTCACAAACCCTTCCGGCTCACCCAATGCAATCGCCTTACCATTACCGATAAACTGGAAGCGTCCCACTTTCACGTCATAGCCCGCTTCTTTGGCTTTTGCCTCGGTCATGCCCACGCTTGCCACCTGCGGGCGGCAATAGGTACAGCCGGGAATATTCTCAACTTTCAGCGGATGCACATGTTTCTCACCCGCAATTTTCTCCACGCAGATCACGCCCTCGTGGCTCGCTTTGTGCGCCAGCCACGGTGCGCCTGTCAGATCACCAATCGCGTAAACACCCTGCTCATGGGTCTGGCACCATTCATCTACGATGATATGGCTTTTCTCAACCTTCACCTTAGTGCCTTCCAGCCCAATATGCTCGGTATTGCCCACAATACCAACGGCCAGAATCACCTTATCAAATTTTTGTTTCACTTCCTTGCCGTCTTCACCTTTCAGGGTCGCGGTCACATTCGACTTGCCCTTATCCAGTCCCGTAACGGTGGTTTTGGTCTTCACATCCATGCCTTGCGCTTCAAACTGCTTGCGCACAAACTTCGACACTTCCTCGTCTTCCACTGGCAGGATGCGATCCATCACTTCCACCAGGGTCACTTTAGCGCCCATATTCAGATAGAAGCTTGCAAACTCCGACCCGATCGCACCAGAGCCGATGACCAACAGCGATTTTGGCATTTTTTCTGGCACCAGTGCTTCCTTATACGTCCATACCAGATCACCATCTGGCTCCAGCCCTGGCAAGCTGCGCGCACGCGCGCCCGTCGCCAAAATAATATGCTCCGCACTCAACTCGGCAATTTTCTTTTTGTCCTCGTCACTCACCGACACTTTGCCTTTGCCAGCCAGTGCGCCGTGTCCGTCATAGACTTTCACTTTGTTTTTCTTCATCAGGCCTTTGACGCCTTGCGTCAATTGCGCCGACACATCGCGCGAACGCTTCACGACTTTTTTGAAATCGACTTTGATATTCTCTGCCGAGAATCCATACTCATCCAGATTATGTAACAGATGGTGAATCTCCGACGAGCGCAGCAGCGCCTTGGTTGGAATACAGCCCCAGTTCAGGCAGATACCACCCAAATGCTCACGCTCCACCAACGCCACATCCATACCCAGCTGTGCCGCGCGGATCGCTGCCACATAGCCACCCGGGCCACCACCAATGATCACAATATCGTGTTTTGCCTGTTCCATAATCGCCTCGATATATTTAGATAAACATGAGCACGGGTTGCTCGATATATTGTTTGAAAGCCTGCAGGAATTCGGCGCCCAGCGCGCCATCAACGGCGCGGTGGTCAACCGACAAGGTCACGCGCATCACGTTGACTACGGCAAATTCACCGTTGCGACGCACGACTTTCTCTTCACCAGCACCTACCGCCAGAATGCAGGATTGCGGCGGATTCACAATCGCCCCAAATTGCTGCACGCCATACATGCCGAGGTTAGAAATGCTGAAGCCTCCGCCCTGATATTCCTCAGGCTGCAAGGCACCTTTGCGTGCACGTCCTGCCAGTGATTTCATTTCATTTGAAATCTGCGGCAATGATTTCTGATCCGCATTCTTCACGATTGGGGTAATCAGTCCACCATCGATAGCAACGGCCACCGAAATATCGACATTGTTATATTGCACAATCGCGTCGTCATACCAGCTTGCATTGCATTCCGGCTTGTCGCGCATGGCGCAGGCCACTGCCTTGATCACCATGTCATTTACCGACACTTTATAAGCAGGCTTACCATCTTCGCCTTCAGGCGCGGCACCATTCAGCTGCTTACGCACCGTCATCATGTCATCAATCTCACATTCCACCGTCAGGTAGAAATGGGGGATTTGCTGCTTCGACTCGGTCAGACGCTTGGCCACCGTTTTACGCATGCCCGAATTTGGCACTTTGTAGAAATCAACCGGATGACGCGTCACCTTGCCACCGCCTGCACCGCCACGCAACAACGCTTCTTCTACGTCTGCGCGGATAATGCGCCCATGCGGGCCTGTGCCCAACACACGGCTAAGATCGATACTGTTATCAGCCGCGATGCGCTTGGCAAGCGGGCTGGCCTTTGTGCCCTCGCCTGCGCCAGTGGCTTTGCCAGATTCTGGCTTCACGGGCCCATCAGGCGCTTTGGTTGCCTGCGACACCGGAGCACCGCCGCCCGTGCCATAACCTTTAGCTTCGGTCGCCTGCTTGTCGGCACCGTCTTTCTCGTTGGTTTGCGCTTCGCCACCATCGCCTGCTTCTGTTTTCTTAGGCTCAGGCTTGGCTGGCTTCCAGTCATCCAACGCCTTTTTGTCTTCGCCTTCTTCCAACAAAAGGGCGATCACTTCGTTCACCTTCACATTGTCGGTGCCTTCTGCCACCACAATTTTGCCCAGCACACCTTCATCCACGGCTTCCACTTCCATGGTAGCCTTATCGGTTTCGATCTCGGCGATCACATCACCTGCGCTGATAGTGTCCCCTTCTTTTTTCACCCATTTGGCGAGGTTTCCCTCTTCCATGGTAGGTGATAATGCGGGCATGGTAATTTCTATGGGCATAGCGTTCCTCTTACTGCTCCAACTCAAACGTTACGGTGACATGACCAGTCACATTAATTTGTCCCATGGGCGGGCTAACAGCATCCATGCTGCCCGCGCTCCGTGCTGACATTGCCATTTCGGCATGCATCATTTTCGGCTGAATGGGT
>PBPD01000058.1 GCA_002725445.1 Rickettsiales bacterium | reverse complement strand
CCTGCCACTTTTTCACGCCCGGCGCGGCCTGCAATCTGGTGCAACAATTGATAGGTGCGCTCAGATGCGCGCAAATCACCTCCGCTAAGCCCCAGATCGGCATCCACCACACCGACCGTGGCCAAATGCGGGAAATGATGGCCTTTGGCGATCAGCTGTGTACCGATAACCAAATCATATTTCTTATCTATAATTTGCTGAATCATCTCAGCCGTGTCCTGCGACTGGTCACTACTTAACAATGCAATGTTGGCCTGTGGAAATAAATCCACTGCTTCTTCGGCCAGTCGCTCCACCCCCGGCCCACACGGCACTAGACTATCCGTGCTATCGCACTCAGGGCAGGCCGTCGGCGCCATCTGCTGATAGTCGCAGTGATGGCATTGCAAACGGCTTTTGCCTTTATGCAGCACCATCCATGTCGAGCAGCGCGGACACTGAAACCGGTGGCCACACGTGCGGCACAGCACCAGAGGAGCATAGCCGCGCCTATTCAGAAACAGCATGGCCTGATGACCCGCATTAAAGGTTTTGGCAAGTGCCTGACCTAATTCTGGCGATATCCACTGCGTCGCATTCAGCCCTGCTTCGCGCATGTCGATCAATTCGACTGTCGGAAAAGACGCCTCAGCAAACCGGCTTGGCAAATGCACGCGCGTATATTTACCCTGCTGCACATTATGTATGGTCTCTAATGTCGGGGTAGCAGACACCAACTGAATCGGTATCTTCTCCAGTGCTGCGCGCACCACCGCCATATCGCGCGCATGGTAAATTACACCGTCTTCCTGTTTGTAAGACGCTTCATGCTCTTCATCCACCACGATAAGCGACAGATTATTATAGGGCAGAAACAAAGCAGAGCGCGCGCCTACCACCAGCTTAGCCGAACCCGATGCCACCGCCCGCCATGCATGTTTGCGCTCGGCCTCGCCCACCGAGGAATGCCACACAATTGCCTCGCCGCCAAACCGCTTGGCAAAGCGCGCGCGCCATTGCACCGTTAATGCAATTTCGGGCAACATCACCAGCACTTGTCCACCAGACGCCAATGCTTTCTCTATCGTATCGAAATACACCTCAGTTTTACCCGAGCCCGTTACCCCATCAATCAGCGTAGCGGCAAAGCCAGCATCCAGTTGCTGCGCCAGCAATGCAGCCGCTTGCTCCTGATCATCGGAAAGATCGGGGCGCTGTGTTATATTAAAGTGCTGAACAGGCGGCGGCATCACCTGATGTGTCTCTATCAATTGCTCATCTTTGACCATCTGGCGCAAGGTCGATTGGCTGGTCTCTGCGGTATCGGCAAGCAGGGCAGGGCTCATTTGGGTATGTTCGCGTAGCACCTCTGCCACCCGCTCACGCGTGGCGCTCGGCATGGACGCCTCAGCGCTTGCCAGTTGATACAGTTTTTGCATAGGCGGCTGCAACAACGCAACAGGCAGAGGCAGCGCCATTTTCAACACCATGCCACGCGGTGCCATCGTATAATCGGCCACCCAATCGATAAACCCGCGCAACGCTTTGGGCATCGGGGGCACATGCTCGCAATGCTGAAGAAGCGCCTTGCATTTATGGGCTGGCAGTGTGTCTTCGCCGGCACCCCAAACAACGCCCACCAGCTGATTACGGCCAAACGGCACTTGCACATACGCGCCAGACACTACCTGCATACCCTCGGGCACCAGATAATCAAAAGCGTTATCAAAAGGCCTCGGTACAAGCACCTTCACGCGGTCCTGAGCACGGAAAACCGTATTCGTCATTGCCAAGCTATCCTCATCTGCGCTAAGCAATGACACATAGCAGGGTAATGCCAAAGGGAAAAGACCATGAAATTTTTTATCGATACCGCCGACATCAACGAAATTAAAGAACTGGCCGAAACTGGCATGGTAGATGGTGTGACCACCAATCCATCGCTGATCGCCAAATCTGGCCGCGACTTCAAAGAAGTCATTGCTGAAATCTGTGAGATTGTGCCCGGCCCCGTAAGTGCCGAAGTGGCCGCGCTCGACGCAGAGGGCATGATTGAAGAAGGCGAAAAACTCGCCAAAATTGCTGATAACGTCACCATCAAAGTGCCGCTAACCTGGGACGGGCTGAAAGCATGCAAGCACTTCACAAATAAGGGCATTATGGTGAATGTGACCTTATGCTTCTCTGCATCGCAGGCATTACTGGCGGCAAAAGCAGGCGCTACGTTCATCTCGCCATTCGTTGGCCGACTGGACGATCTGAGTCAGGACGGGCTGCAGCTGATTGAAGATATCTGCGTAATTTACGGTAATTATGACTATGAAACGCAAGTGCTGGTAGCCTCTATCCGTAACCCGCTTCATATCATCGAATCGGCCAAGATGGGTGCGGATGTATCTACCATTCCGCCAAAAGTGCTGAAGCAGCTGGCGGGTCATCCGTTGACCGACAAAGGGCTGGAAGCGTTTTTGAAAGACTGGGAGTCGACCGGACAGTCGATCTAAGCATTATGGGTGACAAATCCTCCTCCGCGCCCGAATGGGCCACCGAAATGACCCACAAGATGGTGGTGGAGTATTTGCAAAAACACCCCGACTTTCTGCAAAAGCACCCTGAGCTGCTAGAGATACTTGTACCGCCACAGCAGGAAATGGGCGACGGCGTACTCGATTTTCAGCATTTTGCGCTGAATAATCTGCGTGGCAATATGCAGGACCTCAAAGACCGTCTGGACGGTGTGGTGCATTCTGCGCGCAACAATATGTCGGTGCAGTCGCAAGTGCATCAGGCATCGCTAAAAATCATGAAAACCCGTAGTCTGGAACATCTTCTAGAGATTCTGGGCATTGATATGGCGCGCCTGTTCAATGTGGATGTGGTACGGTTGGTTATCGAGTCCGAAATGGCCGAGCTGTATCACGCCCATTACAGTGAACAAAACTATTCCGGCATTGGCTTTATCCAGCCGGGTGGAGTGTTGCTGGCATTGGGCAACAGCCCCGACGTTGCACTTATTAACGACTGCAACAAAGCACGCCCTGTCGGGTTTGAAACCTTGTTTGAGGAATGCAGCGGACTGATCGAATCCTGCGCGCTTTTACGCTTGTCGCTGCAGCGTTTGGGACGCGAAGCGCTGCTGGCCTTTGGGGTGCGTGATGTAGGGCGTTTTGACCCGCAGCATGGCACCGAGCTACTGAAATTCCTGGCGCAAGTGGTGGAACATAAGCTGGATCAATGTCTGACCGAAAGCGAGATAGAAAAACTGCTCTAGACGCATTGCCGATAGAAGCGGATTTGCATGACGCGGTGACGCGCTGGCTCGATTGGCTCACCCATATTCGCCGCGTGTCCGATCACACACTTACGGCCTATCAGGGCGATATTGAGCATGCATTGCGTTTCTTCGCTGACCACCATGGTGAGCATATTTCACTTTCCGTAACACAAAAGCTGCATCCACGTGATTTCCGCAGCTGGCTTGCACATCGCATGCAACAAGGCCTGTCTAAAACCTCGTCTGCGCGTGCCTTATCGAGCTTGCGCAATTTCTTTAGTTTCATGCAAGAGCAAGAATTGTGCGACAATGACGCCATCTTTTTGGTATCCATGCCAAAGCTTGATAAGCCGCTACCCAAGGCGCTAAATCAGGGCCATTCCTTGCAGGCACTCGATACAATGGCAGAGCTGCAGGACGAGCCATGGATAGCCAAGCGTGACACGGCGTTATTGCTGCTGCTTTACGGGTGCGGGCTACGCATAGGTGAGGCGCTGGGTCTGAGCGTGCAGGACTGGCAGCAATCGCGCGAGGCCTTGCGCGTGCAAGGCAAGGGCAAGAAACAACGCGCCCTGCCGCTATTGCCGCTTGTGCGCAATGCTTTGCAGGCCTATATGCACGCCTGCCCGTTCATCACGCCCGACACACCAGCGCATAGCCCACTATTTTACGGCGCGCGCGGTAAGGCATTGCAACCCGCCATCTTTCAGCGTCAGGTCGCAAAAATGCGGCGGCTTCTTGGCTTGCCCGACAGTGTAACGCCGCACGCCTTCCGCCACAGTTTTGCCACGCATTTGCTGGCGCAGGGCGGTGATTTACGCGATATACAGGAATTACTGGGGCATGAGAGCCTGTCTACCACCCAGCGCTACACCCATGTGGATGCAGAACGGCTGATGCAGGCCTATAGCGCCGCCCATCCGGGTGAACGTGATTAGGCGCGCCTAGTAGCGCTTCTCCATATGTGAAACGAGGGTTTTATATACATTGGCAATATGCTGCTCGGGGCGCATGCGGCCTGTATGTATCGTATCTGCCACCAGCTTTAACAGCTCTTCATCGGGCTCACTCGGCAAAATAGTATAGCCTTCTTTTTTGAGCCCTTTGATCACAGAATTCGCCTGCTTAGAGTAATTCTCAAAGAAATAACTCTTATCGGCTTTCTTGATCGCTTTCGCTATGTATGACTTCACTGACATACTATCATTATATGCCATCAAAGCCTTAAAAAACGGTAAATTCCCCGCAAAAAGCGAATCTTAGCTCAATAGTTCGATGTTACCGCCAATAGCCGCTGTGTTGATGGTCAGCGTGCGCTCGGCTGCAAAACGCAGCAGATAATACGGGCCACCTGCTTTCGGGCCTGTGCCAGACAAGCCTTCACCGCCAAATGGCTGCACACCTACCACCGCACCCGTCATATTGCGGTTCACATACATATTACCAGCATGAATGCGTGGCAGAATCGCCTCTTGTTGCTGCTGCACACGGCTTTGCAGACCAAAGGTCAGGCCATAGCCAGTGCCGTTAATGCGGTCGATCACTTCATTGCGCTTCTTGCCGCTATAGCGAATGATATGCAGGATAGGGCCAAAATGCTCGCCCCCCATCTCATCAATATCGCTAATTTCGAACATATGCGGCACAACAAATGTATCGCTCAGACGCACCTTGTCGCTCACTGTCGCACTATACCAGTCTTTGGCTTCTTTCTTCAGGCGCTCGATATGTTTCTGCAAATTGCCCTGCGCTTCTTTATCGATCACGGGACCGACATCGGTCGACAGATCACCTGCCCAGCCAATCGTCAGCTCATCCATCGCGCCTTTGATCATTTTGATCAGCGAATCCGCAATATCTTCCTGCACATACAGCACCCGCAATGCCGAACAACGCTGCCCCGCACTACCAAATGCCGACAGAATGATATCGTCGGTTGCCTGCTCCAGCAGCGCCGAACTATCGATCATCATGCAGTTCTGGCCACCGGTTTCGGCAATCAGCGGGATGATAGGGCCATCGCTGGCCGCTTGCGCACGCTGAATAGCTTTTGCAGCGCCCGTCGAGCCGGTAAACGCCACACCTGCCGTTTTAGGGTGTGACACCAGATGCGCACCTATGCTTTCGCCATCGCCAAACACCAGATGCAACACATCTTCCGGCACACCTGCCTCATACAGCAGCTTCACTGCCGCTTCCGCGATGGCAGGGGTTTGCTCTGCAGGCTTGGCCACCACGGTATTACCCGCCACAAGTGCAGCCACCACCTGACCGACAAAAATAGCCAGAGGGAAATTCCACGGGCTGATGCACACATACACGCCGCGCCCGGAAAGCGACAAGGTGTTGCTCTCGCCCGTCGGGCCAGTCAACGTGGATGGTGGGAACATCTCTCTCGCACGCGCGGCATAATAACGGCAGAAATCAGCTGCTTCACGCACCTCGGCAATGCCATCACTATAGGTTTTCTTGCCCTCCAGCACGCAGAGTGCCAGCAAATGATCGCGCCGTTCTTCCAGCAATTCTGCTGCGCGGTCCAGACAAGCAGCGCGCTGGTCAATGGAAGCCGCGTCCCATTTGGCGAATGCTTCACCCGCCATTTGCATCGCCTTGTCTGCCTCTTCGACCGTATTGTCTTTAGGGCGTTCTAAGCCGCGATCCAAAAACGGTTTGGTCTCTTCCAACAGGCGTTTGGATTGATACGCATAGCCAAACTCCACCCCGCGCGAATTATGACGATCATCACCATATAAATCGATCGGCAGTGGAATCTTCTTCGACATTTTTCCACGCGATTTGCGTGCGCGAACAATCGGATTGCGCAACAATTCGTCCAGCGAACGGTCACGATCCATCAGCAAATTCACAAACGACGTATTAGCGCCATTCTCCAGCAACCGGCGGATAAGATACGCCAGCAAATCTTTGTGACGGCCCACAGGCGCATACACACGCACCGGATAGTCTTTTACAATCTGGTCATAGAGCTTTTGCCCCATACCATACAGGCGTTGGAACTCAAACGGTGTGTCACCCGCCAGTTCGATAATGCTGGCAACGGTCAAGGCATTATGGGTAGCAAATTGCGGGTAAAACAGTGACGGTGTTTCCAGCAATTTCGACGCACATGCCAGATAATTCACATCAGTATGGCTTTTGCGGGTAAAGACCGG
>PBPD01000057.1 GCA_002725445.1 Rickettsiales bacterium | reverse complement strand
CTATTTTGTTTCCCTCATTGGAAGAATTTGACGCCTATGAGCGTGGTGAATCCACCTCGTACGGCTATGGGCGTAACGGCAACCCCACCATTACCGCACTTGCCGATGCGATTGCAGAAATTGAAGGCGCAGATGCGACCTATCTGTTTCCGTCAGGCCTGAGCGCGATTGTGACCGCACTGGTAGCCTATACCAAAGCGGGGGATCATATTCTGGTGGCCGACAACGTCTATTCCCCTACCCGCAAATATTGCGACCATGAATTATCGCGCTTTGGGGTGGAAACCAGCTATTTCTCGCCCGATGCAGGCGCGAATCTGGAAGAGCTGGTGCGCGAGAACACCTCGGTGATCTTTTTGGAAAGCCCGGGATCGCTCACCTTCGAAATGCAGGATATTCGCGCCATTGCCGAAATCTGCAAACGGCATGACATTATTCTGATGAGCGACAACACATGGGCAACACCACTTTACATGGATGCATTCGCATTGGGTGTGGATGTGTCGATCCAGTCAGCGACGAAATATATCGCAGGTCACTCTGATTTATGCATGGGTGCGCTGAGCGTGAAAGACAAACATAACGCGCCCCTCAAACGCGCCTATCGTCATTTGGGCAATGGCCCAAGCTCAGACGAATGCTATCTGGCACTACGCGGACTTCGCACCATGGCGCTGCGCCTGCCCAACCATGAACGCGCCGCATTGGAGCTGGCTGAATGGTTGAAATCATTTGACGAAGTCGCACAGATTCTGCATCCCGCACTGCCTGAACATCCCGGCCACGCCTTATGGAAACGCGACATGACAGGCTCGTGCGGGTTGTTCTCGTTTGTGTTCGATAGCTGCACCGACAAGCAACTTACTGCCTTCATCGATGGGTTAGAGCATTTTGGGCTGGGCTATAGCTGGGGTGGCTATGAAAGCCTGATTATCCCATTCCGTCCTGCAAAACTACGCTCTGCCAGTGATTGGGACAAAGACACCGTGTGCATCCGGTTGCATGTGGGGCTGGAACATATGGATGATTTAAAACACGATCTGTCCGAGGCATTTACCCGCATGCGCAAGGCTGCTTAGCCCCGGCTCTTTTGCAACACAGCGCCCATAGCGAAGCAAATTACAAAAAGCATCAGCGCTACCACCACGATAGTGGGGCCTGTCGCTGTGTCGGTTACAAATGAGAGCTGTATGCCGGTTTGAGTTGCACACACGCATAATGCCGTCGCGGTAACAGCCATGCCTGTCGGGTTTGTGGATACAAAACGCGCAGCCGCAGGCGGCACAATAAGCAACGCGGCAAACAGCAACACCCCCACCCATTGAAACGAGAAAGCTACCACCAGCGCAATCGCCAACACCAAAGCCAGACGGTGCAGGCGCACATTGACCCCTTGCGACGCCGCAATAGCCGGATCAACCGCAATGGCTACAAGTGCACGCCACTTCCAAAACATAACAAATAGAAATAGAGCCGCACATCCCAGCAGCAACAGTATCTGATCGCGTGCGATAAACAGAATATCGCCAAACAGCAATGTGTGCAGCGAAGCATTGAAAAGCCCAAAATACGATATCAGCACAATCCCAACAGCAAGCGCCCCATGCGCCACAATGCCGAGGCCAGTATCGCTGGAGAGTTTTTTGCTGTGTGTGAGCTGATCCATCACCAATGCCACCGACGCCGCTACCGCTAGCACACACACAAATAATGGCCACTGCGTCACTTGCGACAGCACGAAGCCCAGCAGCGTGCCATGTGCTACGGTTTCACCGAAATAGGCCATACGTTGCCACACCACAAAACATCCCAGCGGGCCGGTGATAAAGCTGAGCGCTAACCCACCAATCATGGCATACAGCAAAATTTCATCCATGGTCGCACCCTTTATGGCTAACCACATCGCCTTGCAAATTATGCGCATGGTCGTGGTGGTGTGGGTAGATCGCCAGATGCTGCGCCAGCGATTTGCCAAACAAATCAACAAATTCGGGATGACGGTTCACATCTTCAGGGGTGCCCTGGCAGCAAATATGGTGATGCAAACATAGCACTTCGTGGCTGGCGGCCATCACGATGTGCAAATCATGGCTCACCATAAGCACCGCGCACCCCCGTGACTGATTAATCTCCTCGATCAGCGCGTAAAGCTCCGCCTGCCCGTTCACGTCTACACCTTGCATAGGCTCGTCCAGCAACAACACGTCGGGGTCAGCTATGAGTGCCCGCGCCAGCAGCACGCGACGCAACTCACCGCCTGACAATTCATGCACCTGACGCGACAATAAATGCGTTATGTGCAATTCACTGGCAACCGACAGCGCCTTGCCCCGCGCTTTACGCGGCACGTATAATTCCAGCAGGCTGCGTACATGCATGGGCATGGTTGCGGGTGCAGTAAATTTCTGGGGCATATAGCCTATGCGCACATTACTATGGCGCACGATCTCGCCACTATCGGGCGTATCCAGCCCAAGCAGCATTCGCAACAAGGTGGTTTTACCGGCACCATTGGGCCCGACGACGGTCAGAATCTGCCCCTTACGCAGCTGCATGTCTACACTGTCCAGCACCAGCTGGCCTGCATAATGCTTGCTTATAGCCTGCGTTTCTAATAACACCGATGCAGGAGATTGACCCATGCGTTTTGCAACCCGTTACGTTATTTCTGCCTTGTTGGTATATGGCCTTATGGGGCTAACGCAAGCAGTTTATGCCGCGCCCATGCAGGTGGTGGTAACGATTGCGCCGCTTCACGATCTGACAACGCGCCTATTGGAGGGCACAGATGCACAAGTCACGCGCATTATCTCTCGCAACCAGTCTCCGCACGCCTATCACCCCACGCCTACACAAGCACGCGCCTTACGCAATGCCGATGCGATTATTTATGTAAGTGATACGCTCGAGCCATTTGTAACGGCTGCACTGCAGGCGCGTCGGGACACGCCGCTGAGCTTCGAAGCAGTGAGCATCGACAGCATGCGTTTGCTGCCTATACAGCATCACTACGACACGGCCGAAGACGAAGAGACAGATCCACATATATGGCTGGACCCGCGCAATATGATTGCGTTTGTTGAGCACCTGTCCCACAAGCTGAGCAGCGCAAGGCCAGATTATGCACCCGCCGTGCAAATCAACAGTGAAAGCATTGTAAATAACCTGAAACGCCTAGATGAACAGCTGGAAAGCATCACCCAACGCCTGCCAGCTATCGAGGATGAAAACGCAATCCCATACATCGCCTATCATAACGCACTACGCTATTTTGAAACGCGCTATAATATCGCACGCTCAAAAGCGGTAACCTCCATGCCCGAGCACCCCTTAGGCGCTAAGACAACCAGCGAATGGCTCACCTTTGCGCAAAACCACCCTATCGGCTGCATTATGCACGAATCCATGTTAAGTCAGGCGCTGAGCGAGCGTATGACGGAAGCAAGTGGCGCAGTCGAAATCTCTTTCGACCCACTTGGCAGCCATCTGGGCAGTGACTTTTCGTATGAGTTACTGCTGGGTCAACTAGCAGGCCAGATCGATGCGTGCTACCGGCTGGCCGCTACGCGTTAGCCAATTCTTCGCCTTCGTCTTCTGCTTTTTTCTTCGGCTCACTTTCGCCCATCAGCGTGAGCCCAAAGCTGATAGAGGTGGCCATAATAAGTATCAGGCACAATATATTACCGACAACAAAATAAATCGGCGCGGCAATCTCTGGCACGCTTTTCATATAATACATGCCCAGATGATATGCGAGCGATGCACTCATCGCGACCGCGAACAAACCGCGCTTTGAACGGATCAAGCCCACCGCCATGGCAAATAGCAATATCGCACCCAGAATAAACATGCGAATCATAGGATAGGCGCTGCTATCAATGTGCAAAGCCGCCCCCACTACAAACATAAGCACAAAGCATAACGGCAATAGCAATATTGCATCGCGACCGATAAAGGTGGCCACAACACCGATTGCCAGAAGCATGAGTAAATGTGCGATGTTTTCGATTGGCATTGTGAAGCCACTGCTTAAACCAGCGCTGGCCGCGCCTGAGGGCTGAATAATGATGAACGGCAATGCGCCCACGATAAAAATCGTGACAAAAAGAGCTATAAAACGCTTGCTACTCATGCGGCAGTACGTAAACCTTGTTGCATTGCTAACGACGGACGACATGGAATGCCAATCCACCCATTAACCGGCTATGTGCCAGCCATACGAAGCGCTCTGTACCTACTGGTCAGCTTGGCGATTGCGTTTCTATGTATGACTAATAGCAGTAACGCTGCGCAGCGTAAAGACTTACCTAGCGTGACCGTGCTGGCCGACACATCGCTGACGTTACCCATCACGCAAATCGCCCGCAACTATGCACGTCAGGCCCAAGTGTCTGTCAGCACTTCCTTTGCTTCTGCCAAGCAACAATCGCAGCGCATTCAGGAAGGTGTGGAGGCTAATATTTTCATCTCTGCTAAGCCTATTCTTATACGCGAGCTTACCAATAAAGGGCTGGTGGATGTCTATTCCCAAACCGCTTTAGCACGCAATCAGCTTGCACTGACCACCTCAACCAGCAACGGAGTGGAATTGCGCCTAAGCCCGCGCATGCCTTTGGCAAATATTCTATCTAGCGCCAGCGGTGAGTTTTTCTTTATCTTGGGCGATCCGGAATATGTAAGTCAGGGCACTTATGCCCTGGAGGCTATCCGCAGCCTTAAGCTGGCATCACAGCTTGAGCCCTATTTTCTGTTCCTGCGCGACAACACCCAAATGCAGGAAATGCTGCTAAAACACAATGCTTATGGCATCATGTATGTGAGCGAAGCCAAACGGAACAAACATGTGCGCGTGATCGATATTTTCCCGGAGAACACCCACAGCCCGATCATCTATGAAGCGGTGGTCGTAGCAGGTGAAAACATGCCGGAAGCGCGTGAATTCATGCAATATCTAAGCAGCCCTGCAGCACAGAAAGTATTTGAATCTTTCCATTTTATTCCCGTTGAGGCACCCTCGAGCAAACCGGCAAACTAACACCAGCTAGGCCACCAAAGGCCAGCGCGCGCGAGGCTCAACCTGCAAACCATCCACTTCGCCTTTGCGGAATTTCTCTAACCCCGCCCATGCGATCATAGCCGCATTGTCCGTGCATAGTTTTGGAGGCGGCACCACCAATAACAGCCCTCCCTGCTCTGCCACATACTGCAAGCCCTGTTTAAGATACTGGTTCGCGGCCACCCCCCCTGCCACCACCAACGCATTCACATCAGGCCGCAACTCATGCGCCATCGCAATGGCATTCTGCAAGCGGTCGGTTAGCACCTCCAGCGCCACACGCTGAAACGATGCTGCTACGTCTGCTTTGTCTTTATCACTGAGCGTGCCCACCGCTTCCGCTTTTTCCAATATGGCGTAACGAATCGCGGTTTTTAGTCCAGAAAAAGAAAAGTCAGCACCCGGCTTGCCGGCCATCGGCTTGGGGAAATCATACGCATGTGCATCACCCAGCTTGGCCAAACGTTCAATCATTGGGCCGCCGGGATAGCCTAGGTTCAACATTTTTGCGGTTTTATCGAAGGCTTCTCCCAGCGCATCATCGATGGTAGCGCCTAGCAATTGATAGCGCCCCACATCCTCCACCAACAGAATCTGGCAATGCCCACCGGACACCAATAGCAACAGATATGGGAATGCTACATCATCGGTTAAACGTGCCGTCAATGCATGCCCAGCCAAATGATTCACAGCTACCAAGGGTTTTTGGTGTAAGGCAGCCAGTGTTTTTGCCACCATCACGCCCACAATCACCCCGCCAATCAGGCCGGGGCCTGCCGTCACAGCAATCGCATCAATCGCATTCCATTGCGCCTTCGCATCCTCAAGCGCTTGTTGCACCACGGTGTCGATCGCATCCAGATGCGCGCGCGCCGCTATTTCTGGCACCACGCCACCATATTCCGCATGCGCCTGCAACTGCGAAAACACCACGTTCGATTCGATCGCCCGTGCATCGGTCACGACCGCGGCGGCTGTTTCGTCGCAGCTTGTTTCAATGCCAAGCACACGCATGCGATTTCTCCTATCATTGTCAGGCTGAATTGGTTAGAACGCATAGCATGGGAACGAACACAAAGTCTATACGCATCGGCACACGCGCGAGCGAACTCGCCCTGGCACAGGCCGAAATGACCATGCAGGCATTGCTGATTGCCAATCCTTCGCTTGAGCCTGAACAAATCGAAATTGTACCTATGACCACGTCCGGCGACCAAAACAAGCAGGATGCGGTGGCGCAATGGGGCTATAAAGGGCTGTTTACCAAAGAGATCGAAGAAGCCTTGCTTGAAGGCAGCATAGATATTGCTGTGCACTCGATGAAAGACATGCCGAGCGAATTGCCCAAAGGGCTGAAAATTCATGCGATGCTGCCGCGCGCGGATGTACGCGATGCGTTCATTTCGCTTAAACACCCCTCACTCGCTGATATGCCTGAAGGGGCCGTGCTTGGCACATCGTCGGTGCGTCGTGGCGCACAAATCAAGCGCCTGCGTCCTGACCTGAAAATTATCGAATATCGCGGCAGCGTAAACACACGTTTGCGCAAGCTAGAAGAAGAACAAGCCGATGCCACATTACTGGCCGTGGCCGGCCTCACCCGCATCGGGCTGGAGAAACACATTACCGAGATGATCGAGCCTGACGCCATGCTGCCAGCTGTTGCCCAAGGCGCAATCGGCATTGAAGCACGTGAGGACGATGCCGATACATTGGCGTTGCTGGAAGAAATCGACCATGCCGACACCAGCCTATGCGTGCATTGCGAACGTGAAGTGTTGCGGCTGGTAGATGGCACATGCAAAACCCCCGTGGCCGCCCATGCCCAACTGTTTGGCGAGCGCATCCAGTTGCGTGCGATGGTGCTGGCAGCCGATGGCAGCGAAGCAGTGGAATTTGACGATAGCGACGATGTAGACAATGCTTCAGCGCTTGGCCAGAGCGCAGGCGAATATCTGCTGGAACATGGTGGCCATTTGCTGCGCGAGGTATAATGCCCAGTATTTTGCTCACCCGCACGCAAGATGATTGCGACGTATTGCGCCCCGAACTGGAAGCCATGGGCTACGACGTGCTTATCTCTCCGCTATTACATATCGAGCATACTGACAATTATTTACCCGCCTATCAGCAGACGCTGAAAAGCCAGGCGATTGACGGCGCCATCTTTACCAGCCGCCACGCCGTCGCCCCGGCCACCCAAACCAGCCTGCCATTCGACACCCCTTGCTACGCGGTGGGAGAACATACCAGCCTGCAGTTACGCAATGCAGGCTTCACCCATATTCACACTTTTGCAAACGCCGCAAAGCTGGCAGATGCATTGCTGACAAGTCCTGCCCTCGAGGGTGCGCATCTGGTGTATTTCTCGGGCGAGCATATCCGCACAGACCTGCCTGCCTTGTGCGATGGCCATCTGCAGATCACGCGCATCATTACCTACAAAGCTGTGTTGGCTGAGACATTGTCACCAGACGCCATCGAAGCGCTTAGCACCCATTCGCTGGATGTAATCAGCCTGATGTCGCCGCGCACGGCGCATCATTTTGGCCAGCTGCTGCATGCGCATGACCTATATGATGCAACCGCCCAGCTTAGTTGTTTTTGCTTTGGGGAGGCCGTCGAAGACGCGGCTCATACGCTCGGGTTTGCTGCATGCTATCGCAGCGAAAACACTGACCTTGCCTCGCTGCTGGCGCTGGCCGAGGCCTATAGCATCGAAGCAGAAAATTAATGCAAACACGCGAAATTTCGTTATAAACAAGCCATGGCTCGCAAAAGAACACCCCGCAGCAAAACCGAACAGGCCGCGCCTGACACGCAGACGGACTCTGCAACGGAATCGGATGAGAAAAACGTATCCGAAACGGAGCAAGATACTCCAGCGACAGACGCTAGCCCTGCATCATCGCCGCGCGTGGCACACCCGCATTTCACACAAAATGTATGGTTGATTATCACCCTCGCCGTCCTGCTTATAGCGGGGGCTTTGCTCTATCATTACCGCTTTGAGCTGGAAGCACTGGTTTCTCCACAAAGCGAAACTATGGCTAGCACGCCCATCATTAACAGCGTGCCCGCTGCACCGCCTGTGCCTGCCGTTACTACAACCAGCAACACGCAAAATAATGACGCTACACTGGCAGCCATTCAGGCGCTGGAAGCACGGCTAGAGCGGTTTGAAACTACATTGCAAAGCGCAACCACCCCTCCAGCATCCAACTCGCCAGCAAACGCTGATAGCGAGACAATAGATGAAACACTCGCACAGCTGATCACACGCGTTGAAAATCTCGAGATACCTCCCGCTGAAGCAGAACAAACCGCACAGGACGAACCCGCCATGGTACCTGCAGACGAGCTGGAAGCACTGCGCGAGCGCATGCAGGCCGAACAGGAAGCCATGCTGCAACGCCTACATCAGCTGGAGATAACAGAACAACTGGCCGTAGCCGTCGAGAAAGGCGAGCCATACCATTACCTGCTAAGCGGGCTGCAAATGCCCGAGTTGGCCAAGCCCTATGCGGTGCTGAACCGCCACGCTTATGATGGCGTGCCAACCATTGCGTCACTACAAACAGGTTTCAATAACGCGGTTTCAACCTATTACCGCGAGGCGCTCCCTAGTGATAAGGGCTGGCTTGCCCGTATACGTCATACGCTCTCATCGCTGGTGCAGGTGCGCAAAGTCGGGCCAACCCATCTGGGTGCGGATGCCGGTTCTGTGATTGCTCGCGCTGAGGCTTACGCACAGCAGGGCAATCTCACAAAAGCCCTGAACAGCTTGCAAGAGCCTCCCGAAGTAGCCGCCCATTTTGCGAACTGGTCAGAACAGGCCAGCATGCATCTGCGCGCACGTAAAGCCGTTGCTACCATAAAGGCAACATTGCTTAATGTGCAGAACACGCAAGGAGGCGCCTGATATGTTACGCCTTTTTCTGATTCTTTTATTGCTTATCCCGGTTAGCTGGGGCGTGCTGTGGCTGGCCGATCATCCGGGCACCGTCACCATCGATTGGATGGGCTGGCGCATTCACACCTATTTGGCTGTTTT